>NZ_JBHNYX010000028.1:0-65698 GCF_054960505.1 Alteromonas sp. G4i13
AAAGCCCGTAAGGGCTTTTTTTGTTTGTGTAAATCATAAGAGATAACCGTTTGTCCGTAGAGCGTTGATAGCGATAATCACAAACCCCAGTCTTTCTTTACTTTTTGCAAAATCGGCAAATTGCTTTCCATTGCCAAGCTAATAATAATTAAGCTTTTGCTAACGATTAGGCTCAGTAGTATGCCTTGCCAAGAACTGGTCGTAAGGCATGGGTTTATCAAAGTAAAACCCCTGCATGAGTTGAATGTCAGCCTGCTCCATAAAAGGCAAGTAAGACTCTAACTCTACCCCTTCAGCCACCACATCTATCTGCAAGCTCTTTAACATGGCAATCAAACCATTAAAAAGCGCATTGGCTTTGCTGTCTTGGTGAATACCCTGAATTAAGCTTTTATCCACCTTAACCACTTCAAACTGGAAACTTCGCAAGTAGCTAAGGGATGAAAAACCACTGCCAAAATCATCCAGAGACAGTCTAAACCCATGGTCTCTTAACGTGTTTAGTGCTCTCAATGCTGATTTTTCATCTCGAATAAAGACCGACTCGGTGAGCTCTAGCTCAATAAATTCAGGGGACACATTGTTGTCCATACAGATAGACACTGCCTGATCAGGAAACTCTGGGTCAAGCATCTGATTAGCACTGATATTCACCGACAGAGGAATGGCGTCTCCCTGCTGCGACTCCATTATCGAAATATAGTCACATGCTGCCTCCAGCGCTTGTAGGCCAATTGCGCTATCTAACTTTTGCTCTTCTGCTATGGGAATAAACACCGCTGGAGAAACTACGCCGTGCAAGCCAGAAATCCAGCGACACAACACTTCACCGCCTTTCAATTCGCCGTGTAAATCATATTTTCCCTGAATATAGAAATCCAGAAGGTGGTTCTCTACCGTTCTGCGCAAGTCGTTAACCATACTGACTTGCTGCGTCATACTCTCATAAAGGCCTGGCTCATAAATAAATGCCTGCCCTTTGCCAAGCTCTTTTGCGCGATACATTGCGGCGTCGGCACACTGTACCAAGCTCTCTAAGTTGTCACTATGCTCTGGAAATTCAGCTATGCCAATACTGGCAGACAGCCTAAGCTCAGCCGCTTTTACGGCAATTACATCCTCTTCAATTTGACTGATAAGCTGCTGCGATTTATCAGCAACATGTTCAATGTTTTGGTTGGGTAATACAGCAATAAACTCATCACCACCCCACCGGCCAACTTCGCCTATAGGGCCAAACATACCGGTAAGAAGTGCGCCAATTCGCTGAAGCTCGATATCTCCTCTTTCATGGCCCGCATTGTCGTTAACCGCTTTAAAGCCATCGAGGTCAATAAAGACCAGTATAAAGTGCTGCTTTTGTTGAACTAAGTCAGAAATAGACTCGCGCAGTGAATTACGATTGGAAAGACCCGTTAGCTCATCGTGCAGTGCCAGTTGACGTAGCTTGGCTTCATTACGCTTTCTATCGCTGATATCGCGCATTGTGGCAATTAAATAAGAAGACGTTTGCTGATAAGTTTCAAACAGCGCCACAGAGATATCGACAACCTTAATTTCGCCATTTTGCGCTTTAACTTTCGATTCAAAACGAATTTGTTTATCGATGGCTAGTTGAACTTTATCTACTTTCTCGCCAATAAATATTTGATTGAAATCCAGCCCTAGACATTGCTCTTTTACCGAGGCAGAAATTAGCTGAATGAAAGCATCGTTACACTCTGTGATGACGAGGTCAGGCGATAGCACCAACATGGGCTCTCGTGAACTTGCAAAGGCAGATGCCATTAAATGGAATGATTGTTCTGCTTTACGCTGTTGAGTAATGTCTTTTGTGGTACCAACAATTTGAAGCGCTTCAGCACTCGACCGCGCAGCCTTACCCACTGAAAGTCGTTTTCGAGCTTTAAGCGAAAGGAAAATTCTATACGGTCACGATTGCCGTGTAGCGCCATGCTCCAGTGAAACTGCAGACCGTCTAAATCGTCCTCATGTACCCGCTCTAGAAGCTCAATTAAGGTGCCTGACCAGGTAGATACACTTTCAGAATGTAGTGAGAATGAGCGAAATTCCATAATGTCATTCTCTGCCTCCCAATTCCAAAAAGACTCCTGCGACGCCCATAGTGCAAGTTCCAAATCTTTCTGTGCACTTTGGCTTTTTTGAAGCGTAGCATACAAACTTTGTGTCTTTTCTCTCAGCAAAGCTTCGGCTTGCTCTCTCGCATTTCGCTCTCGCTTTAAACGCCTTTCAAGTAACGCAGCGCGGTCGCTACCAGAAGGCGTGCTATGCGTTGTTCCATCTGACATAACATGCCTCCGTTAAACGAGAGATATACTAAATTCGTAGGTATGAGGCGTATCTAGTTGATGGGTTTCCCTTTCCAGGGTGCAGTTGTAGTGAGCTGCGGCTGCGTCCATCAAGCCTTCTGCTAAAGGATATAATTCTCTTTCAGAATAATACTGTAAGCGCATGGTATTATCGGTTCTGGATATCACCGTAAATCGGGGTAGGTCGGCGTCTGGGTAGAGCTTCTTAACCTGAACATGAATGTCGCCGTCCAAGTGCTCCAGCATATCCAACATGCCTTCTGTATTGGCCAGCACGTCGCCATGCACTGCACCTAACTTACCAAATAAGTAATAGCCGAAATCGTAGAGTAGCTCGTTAGCTGACTTACCCGTTTTCTCCACCAGCACACCTAACAGGCGTTGCATTTGTTCAAACGGGTAATAGCCCACTGCGGTATAAGCGCCGTCGTTTTCTAACCCAGCTTCCATGATGACATCGTCAGCAAACTCAGGAGAAACTTTCTCCTCGAGCATATCGATTAACGATGTAAAAACTATGCCTAGCATGTAAATTCCTCATCTAATCCCTTTTTGAGTGTAGTTCACCTAAGCATAAGAACAACTTAAACTTTATGACAAATCTTCAGATGTTTCGTCCTTGCTGGGTAAGACAACTTCAACCGTATCAACCCGCTGTAGTCCTCGCGGTAATTTATTCCCTCTTCGGCCTCTTTCTCCCTGATAGTGGGTAAGGTCGTCAGCCGTCAGTGTCATGTTGCGCTTACCGGCTCCCACTTTAATTGCGGCACCATCAGGTACAACAGCAAGCACCTTCACGTACTCTTCTCGAGATTGCGATTTTGCAGAAGGAATATTGATAAGCTTGTTCCCCTTCCCTTTACCTAAACTTGGTAAGTCGCGTAGTGGGAACATGAGCATGCGACCTTCATTAGAAATACTTAGGCACCAATCGGAGTCTGGATTTGTAACCGGTGTTGGTTTCATCACTTTCGCCGCAGTAGGCAATGATAAGTAGGCTTTACCTGCCTTGTTCTTACTCACCATATCTTTAAATGTGCCGACAAAGCCGTAGCCTGCATCAGAACCTACTAAGAATTTGCTTTCGTCTTGCGCCATAATGACGTGTTGGAATGACTCGCCACCCACTATGCTGAAGCGCCCGGTTAGCGGTTCCCCCTGACTTCGTGCAGACGGCAACCCGTGAGCGTCACAAGAGAAAGTACGACCTGAACTGTCCATAAACACGGCAGGCTGATTGCTCTTGCCTTCGGCGCTGGATAAATAGGCATCACCAGCTTTGTAGCTTAAACCTTCCGCATCGATATCGTGACCTTTCGCACAGCGTGCCCAGCCCTTTTCTGACAGCACAACAGTTACAGACTCAGCAGGTACCAGCTCTTTTTCAGACAGCGCTTTAGCTTCACCACGCTCAACAATAGGTGAACGTCTGTCGTCACCGTACTTTTCAGCGTCTGCAAGGATTTCTTTCTTAATTAGGGTTTTAAGGCGGCGATCTGAGCCTAGAAGCTGCTGGAGCTTGTCGCGCTCTTCTGCAAGTTCATCTTGCTCGCCTTTAATCTTCATTTCTTCTAACTTGGCTAAGTGACGAAGCTTCAATTCCAGAATTGCTTCCGCTTGTGTGTCACTTAAACCGAATCGCGCCATTAATTCTGGTTTTGGTTTGTCGTACGTGCGAATAATTTCGATAACTTCATCGATATTCAAAAACGCAATTAATAAACCTTCTAAAATATGCAAACGCGCTAACACTTTATCTAAACGGTATTGCAAGCGGCGCGTCACGGTATCTTTTCGGTACTGCAGCCATTCAGACAAAATCGTACGTAAGTCTTTCACCTGAGGGCGACCGTCTAGGCCAATCATGTTCAAGTTGACACGGTAGTTTTTCTCTAGGTCGGTAGTTGCAAATAAATGCTGCATCAGCTGAGTTACATCAATGCGATTTGAGCGAGGCGTAATCACCAAACGGGTTGGATTTTCATGATCCGATTCGTCTCGGAGATCGCTTACCATCGGTAACTTTTTCGCCTGCATTTGCGCGGCAATTTGCTCTAGTATCTTGGCACCAGACGCTTGGTGAGGTAGAGCGGTAATAACAACATCACCGTTTTCTTCCATGTACACCGCGCGCATTTTTATAGAACCACGCCCAGTCTCGTACAGCTTTTGAATATCAGACTTTGGCGTAATAATTTCAGCTTCGGTAGGATAGTCAGGTCCATTAACGTGTTCTAGCACATCGCTAAGCTCGGCTTTGCTGTTGTCTAACAACATGGCACACGCGTTGGCCAACTCTCTCACGTTGTGAGGAGGAATATCCGTCGCCATGCCAACGGCAATCCCTGTCACGCCATTTAATAGGATATGTGGCAAGCGAGCTGGAAGCACGCTAGGCTCGTTTAGCGTACCGTCAAAATTAGGTACCCAATCTACCGTACCTTGTCCAAGTTCATTCAGCAGCACCTCAGAGAAGCGCGAGAGCTTAGCTTCCGTATAACGCATGGCAGCAAACGATTTCGGATCATCCGGCGCCCCCCAGTTACCTTGACCATCTACTAAAGGGTAGCGATAAGAGAAAGGCTGAGCCATGAGCACCATCGCCTCATAACAGGCAGAATCGCCGTGAGGGTGAAACTTACCCAGCACATCACCTACGGTTCTCGCCGATTTTTTATATTTGGCGTTTGCATTTAACCCTAGGTCTGACATCGCATAAATGATGCGTCGCTGAACAGGCTTTAAGCCATCCGAAATATGTGGAAGTGCACGGTCCATGATGACGTACATGGAATAGTTTAGATAAGCGTCTTCGGTGAAACGTCGAAGAGGAAGTTGCTCTACCCCATCGCGATTAATGATGATCTCGTCACTCATGATAGTTTTTTCGTTTTGTTATTAATACCAATGCGCTCGTGCTAGTTAGGCTGTCGATTGTGGACAATTTAGCGCACCACTTAGTGAAAGCTCCCGAGCGTTAAAGGCTATTGTGGGGTAAACCGCAATTGTGTGCAATCCTTGAAACCAATTGTCACGACTTTTGGGGTGAACTCACTATAAGCGCTAAGGGTTTGTTTTGTTATTCTTCAAAGAGAGTGGTTAAATAGCATTGGGTGAATTTTGCCGTTCAATTTTCACCCTTACTAGTAAAAATAAAAAATAAAGCCCCTAATCAAACGGTAACTAAGTACAGATAATCATGGCTATCTTTCGCGTATTCTTTTTTCTATTTTTTGTTGTAGGTAGTTACCTGCCTTCGAATGCCAACGCGCAGCATATCGAGCAACTCTTCGATGAAGAAAGTACGCTAGATTTATCGGACTCTTTATATTTTTTATTTGAAACCGACTATCAGCTTACCATTAGCGATGTATCACGAAGGCGCAATGACTTCCTTATGCATCCCCATGACAACCCTAACTTCGGGTTCCGTAATAACGGCATGTGGTTACTGACATCGGTCGCCAACGTTTCAAATGAAAAACACTGGGTATTTTCAATAAATTTCAGCCAACTCGACAGTGTTGATTTTTATTTAGTTCAAGACGGAAAAGTCCTTAAGCAAAGCCATCAAGGAAAAGCACAAAAAGAACAGCGCTTTCGCGTTCCTACCTTCCGCGTAGAGTTGCCTGATAGCGACCCTGTCGACCTTTATATACGCATTGAAAGTCGCTCATCTAGCCTTATTGCGCCACTGAGAATACAGGCAGAACCGCTACACAGCAGCTACTTCCAGATGGACAGTTTACTATGGGGCTTCTTCTATGGCGGACTCCTCATTCTTGCTATCTACAATCTAGCGCTGTTTTTTGGTGTGCGAGAAAAGAGCCTGATTGCCTATGTAGGCTATATCCTTGCAGTTATTTTATGGCAGTTTGTGTGGGGCGGGCATACACACCTGTTATTTAGTCAGGGGATCCCTTCTTGGCTAGTAGGGCATTCCGAGTTGATTTTCGTCATCATTGGTATTAGTTCAGGCTTCTTTACCATGACGTTTTTAGAAACTGAAAAGCATGCCCCCACAGCGCATCCCGTCATTAACTTGTTACTCGTCTGCCAAGCCTTAACCGGGCTGGTGTGTTTTGTCGACCTATTACCCTCAATTTGGAAAAACAACCTGGTATACGGCGTAGGACTTGTGGCGATACTAAGTTATATCTATGCCGGGTTCGAAGCATTTTTCAATAAGTTTAAGCCCGCGCGTTACTTCATATTTGCATGGAGTATGCTCGCCACCGGCGCAGTTATAGGTATGTTAAGCCTTATCGGAATTTTACCTTCCAACGACTTCACCACCTATTGTTTTCAAGTGGGTGTTTTCTTAGAAGCAGGCCTCTTTTCATTTGCGTTAATGGAGAAAAGCAGAGGGCAACTAGAAAGCGAAGTTGAGCAGGCAACTAACGATTTACGCAATAATATGGAGCTGATTGAAGAGCAGAATGCGCGTTTAGATATTGCCCGTAAAGACGCGATAAAGGCAAGTAACGTTAAATCTCAATTCCTGGCCAATATGAGCCATGAAATTCGCACGCCGCTTAATGCTATCTTGGGATTTAGCAGAGAGTTAAACAATGCGTCGCTGCCCACGGATCAGCAAGAGCAGGTAAGAATTGTTAACACAGCCGCCGACAACCTGCTAACAATCGTAAATGACATTCTCGACTTCTCTAAGATTGAGGCAGGTAAACTGCAAATTAATAATCAGCCTTTCTCGCCCAATAAGCTGCTCGAAGAAATGGTCACTATCATGGCTAAATCTTCCCACAGCAAGCGCATCGAATTTGTATTTGATTTGCACCCGCTCCCTGAAAAGCTCATTGGCGATGTGTTTCGTATTAAGCAAGTGCTCAATAACTTGTTAAGTAATGCACTTAAATTCACGTCCAGCGGCACCATTACGTTTTCGGTGAGCGGACGCTCGCTTCCTCATGGTATTCACGAAGTAAATATTACCGTTGAAGACACAGGTATCGGAATAAGCCGACAAGACAGAAAAAAGCTATTTAACGCCTTCTCGCAAGTAGACGACGCCCTTAACCGTAATTACCAAGGCACTGGATTAGGTCTCGTGATAAGTCGAGAGCTGGTTCGCTTAATGAACGGTGATCTAACGCTAAAAAGTGTATTAGGCCAAGGCTCTACGTTTAACGTATCACTACGTATGAACCAGTTAAGCCAGAAATATGCGTTAACTAGTAGTGAAGACTGGAAAGGTAAGAACGTGGTTATTTTCGACCCGGTACCTGCAACACGTCGCTCAAGTGCAAGCATGTTATCGATTTTGGGTGCGCAGGTTACCTCTGTTGAATCACTAGATTATTTGATGTCACTTAAAGGCCAGTACGACTTTTTCATGGCAACTGTGCCGGTAAGTAAGATGGGATTGCGGGATACCTATTTAAGTCGTTTTGTACAATTCCCTGCGCAAAAGCGCATACTTTGGTATTCCGGCCCTGAACCTTTTGCGCAATACCCAAGCCTGTCGCAACATTTCCATTCACAAGCGCGTATGCCGATGACGCTTACCAAGTTAGATAGCCTGGTGCACCACCATACAACGCCAGCTAAAAATGCGATGCAAGAGAAAATAGGCACGCTACCAAAAGCTAAAATTCTTGCCGTTGATGACATGGAAATGAATCTTAAACTGCTGCATACGTGGCTCGATCATTCTCCTGTCGAGCTAACCACAACGATCAGTGGACAAGACGCCGTCAATCAGTGCCAGACTCAAGAGTTTGACTTAATTCTCATGGACGTGCAGATGCCAGGCATGGACGGACTGCAGGCCACCCGAGAAATTCGTAAATCACCGTTGAATATGGGTACCCCAATAGTGGCAGTGACAGCCCACGCGTTTAAAGAAGAGCAAGAAAGATTGCTTGCCTCTGGCATGGACGATTACTTACCTAAGCCTATTGAGGTTGAGCTACTTATTACGCTTATCAATTCGTGGTGCCACAATGTTGAGCCCGGTGAAATCGTCTTTCCCTCTATCGACTGGCAGCTAGCACTTAAACGAGCGAATCAAAATCAAGATACAGCAAAAGAAATGTTAGACAGTTTTATTGCGTTACTGCCCGAAACTATCGAGACACTTTCGGCGCTTTGGGACGAGCAAGATTACAATGGGCTTAAGACCGAAGTTCACAAACTACACGGTGCGTGTTGCTATACAGGTCTGCCGCGCATGCAGCATTTAGCCAACGAAACAGAGAGCTCACTTAAACTTGGTCAGCACAAGTTAGTCGAGGAAAACTTACCAGCCCTTATTGCCGAAGCCAAGAAAGTGCTTAACGAGAGTAAATTGAAGGACAGCCGCAGCTAGGCGAATAAAGTCTAATTGCTACGATGAGCTTAGCTGGCTTCAGAAGACTGCCTAGCTTTCTGGCACTGAGCAATAAGTCCTGCAAACTCGCTGGCATCCCTATCTAGCTCTGAGCTCGCGATAAAAATATCATACCCAAGGCGCTTTCTTAGCTCTACCATACGATGTGCCAGCATAGCTTTAATGCCTTTAATGATGGTCCCGTCTTCCATAACGTACTGCTTATCGTCAAACATAGATTGCTCATAACAGCTTCCAGAGGCGCAATTCTCATCTGTGTTCTGCATTAGCAATGGCCGCTGCTCCATTAACAAGTGCGTTGCAAGCCGTGGTGAAATCGTATTGAGGAAATCCGTGTAACTTTTGATTTTGAAACCGATGGTTTCAAGGGGAATATGCTCCAGCCCATGGCGAACACGGGGGCAATCTGCGCGCAGCAGGTTGTCCCAGTGAATACGCCAACTGCCCAGACGGTGGCGATAAGTAATATAGTCTTTGGCTATTTCCAAACTATAGTCGGGCTCACGAATTTTGAAGTACCCTACGAGCAAGCACACTAACGCGGCACTGGTGATGAAAATCCCCGCTAAGAACAGCCAATCGGGAAGAAAGGCTAACCACAGTGCCGCAACACACAAACCGATACAGCCCAGCACCAGGCTGGTAATACCGTTACTTTTCGAGGCTGCTCGGATATAGATTGGTTCGACACTAGTACCAGACATAAAAATACACCACCAACATGATTACGGCCCAAACGATATAAAGTCTCATGCGTTTACACTTAACGCAGTCGGTTTGCCACCAACGCAAAAGAGGATTTGATTTTCGCATACGCTAAGTAAGCCAAATTTATACGTGGGTTAAAAAGGGATAGTTTAACCGTAAAATTATGCCAATGTGTGATTTCTATAACGGTATCGTTGAAAAGCCGCCACTATAGTTGGCGTAAAGACTAACGACAAGATTACCGAGAACCCTACTCCACCAGCCAGCACCACGGCCAACGGCGGCCAAAAGCTACCTTCACTGAACAATAGCAAAGGAATCAATCCACCTACCGTTGTGAAAGTAGTCGATAAAATATGGCGGCTACAGCTCATGGTTTCTTCAACAATAGCTTTCGTGTCTCCCTGCTTTGCTTTGGGGTTCGCGTTGATAGCGGCAATGACCACTATCGATCCGTTGATTGCTACGCCAATAAGGCCAGCACAACCTAGCAGCGGATTAAACCCAACCGGCAATCCAGATATCCAAAGACTGAACATACCCAGCCCTACAGAAAGTATTGCCACTAATCCGATTACACCCGCCATGCGCAAGCTGGTAAAAGTCAGAATGAGCGTAGTTACCATAAGAACCAACAGCACTGGCGCATAGGTCGCTAATTTACCTAATGCTTGCTGCTGTTCATCAGCGTCTCCCGCTAAATGAATACGATATCCTTCGGGAAGAATTAATCGACTTTCGAGCAGATCTCGCAAATGGTTACTTGCATCAATGGCCGGAACACCAGGAAGCAAAAACGCCTGAATACGGTTGAGTCTTTCACCATCGAGACGCGTGATACTGCTGGTTGCAGGCTGAAGCGTTAAGTTTGTTACAGCAGCAAGTGGCGACCAAGAAATAGCATTGTCTCCTGCAACCGGAATTGGCATGGCGTCTACGCCCGTTACATTTTGTCTATACGCCTCGTCTAGCCTTACGCGTACAGGAATTTCTTCTGTGCTTTCCAAAACAGAACCACCAGTAATACCTGAAAAGTTTATCTGCATTTGATTGGCAAGCTCGGAAAGCGTAAGCCCCAAGTAAGACAGGTTATCGCTGTCCGCGTTTATTTTAAGCTCGGGTTCTCCCATTGAAACGCTGGTTATAGACTGAGAAATGCCGTCGACTTCAGACATTAACATGCGTACTTTGTCGCCTAGGTCGTTCAACACATTCAGATCAGGGCCGAAAATCTCTACCTCAACAGGCGCCGCAATAGGCGGACCCTGCCCAAAGGCTCGCACTACAATTTGTACTTCTGGATACGCGCTATCAAGCTCTTGTTGTAGTTTGCCCACTAGCGCAACAGCGTCATCCACTGTATCTGTCGACACCACAGCATTTGCGAAATAAGGCATGTTGTCACGCGTCATCATCTGGTTGTAGTACACCGACGGCGCAGAGCCCCCGACTAACCAACTAACTTGTTTCACGCCTTGCTCACTGCGAATAGCACTATCTATTTTTTTAACATAGCTCGTTGTGTTGTCGATACTGCTCCCTTCTTTGGTCCACAGGTACACTTCGAACTGGTCTCTATCTGCACTTGGGAAAAACACATTGGCCAAGGTGCCCGACAATACAAAACCCGATAAACAAAGGATGGCAATAACCGGTAATACCAAAATTGGCTGTTTAACCCATCTACCCAATTGCTTTTTAAAAGCGAGACTGAGCTCTGGCGTTTGTAATCCCACTTTCCACCACGCCTTCGATGCTGTTTCATGTTGCGAACTATTGTCGTGCTTTGGCAAAAATCGGGCAGCGAGGGCTGCAATGATAGTAAGAGAAATAAACAGCGAGCCAATAAGCGCCATCACCACGCTAATGGCAATCGGGCCAACAAAGTCTCCAATGTTTCCGTCTAAAAGAAAGATGGGCATAAAGCCTAAAATGGTCGTCAGCGTTGAAGCCAGCAGCGGTACAAATAGATGTGAAACGCTTTTGGCCATAGCACCTACTCGCGTTAAATTGGGATCTTGTAAATTAATGCGAATTTCATCGGTAATAACAATGGCATTATCGATAAGTAAACCAATGGCGATGATCATGCCAAAGATAGACATTTGGTGAATTTGCTCGTCGTAAAAACTTAAAGAGAACAAGGCAAAAGCGGCGCATAAGGGAAGTGCCAGGCCCACAATCCACGCAGCACGAAACCCCATGAAAAGTAGAATAACCATCATGACCACGGCGCACCCCATAAGCAGGTTCATCGATAAGTCAGCAAGGCGAGTAGCGGTATATTCGTTTTGCTCAAATGCAACGGTCGCGGTTAAGGTTCCGCTGAAGTCTTTATTGAACTGTTCCACTACTGCTAATGCATTTTCTGTCCATACATCAGAACGCAGTGAGGGCTGCATACGCGCTGCCACAAAGATAGACTCTTCACCATTTAGAAATGCCACTTCGTTGCGAGGGGTAGTGAAACTGCGCTCCACTGTAGCGACGTCTTCTACCCGTAAGTAGCGGCCTTGCTCGTTAACTAAGGGAATTGAAGCAATCATGTTCACGCCATTTAAGCCCTCTCCCACTGTAAAGCGCAAATTACTTTGCTGGGAGTTAAGCATACCGGCAGGTAATTTGGGGTCGGCGCGGCTTATTAAATTGCTTACTTGCTGTAAGGTAAGACCCGTTGCGGCAAGCTTAATAGGGTCGATATTGACGCTAATTTCTTCCTGCGGTGCGCCGTATACACGCACTAGCTCAGTGCCGTTAACGTTTCGCAGCCTGTCTGTAAGTTCTTGAGCCAAACGCGCGGTGAGTGTAATAGGGGTATTGTCAAAGTGGTCTGCTCGCACAGATAGCAATAAAGTGAACGCTGTCGCGCCGCGCTTTTCATCGAAAACTGGCGCCATTGCACCTTCAGGGAATGACTCTGCGGCAGCGCCAATGGCATCGCGAATTTCGCTGAATAATTGTTCGTTACTTGAATTGTTTATCCAGTCTTGCGTTTCTATAAGGATAATGGAGATACCAGCACGCGACGTGGACTTCACTTCCTTTATTTCAAATATTTCTCTAAGCCTGTCTTCAAGCACATCACTAACCAAAGCCTCTACCCGTTCCGCCGATGCGCCTGGGTATTGAGTAATGATTAATGCGTTTCGCGTATCTATTCGCGGGTCCTCAATACGCGGCAGAGAGCCTAATGCTGACAACCCTGCTGTGACTAGCACCAGAAGACTCAGTATGAGTAAATGCCCTCGTCGGTAAAATAAGGTATACCATGGATAAGATTTATCTGAGCCGAAGTTAAATGACTTCATTAGCGTGCCCCAGCTTGATGTTGACTGGGGATTGATACCATTTGGCCAGGTGCGAGTTTGTGTGTACCTTCGCTTACGTAAACCTCTCCATCTTTAAGCGCTCCGCGCACAAACGCGTTGTTTCCGTCGGTATATACAACTTCCACTACACGGGCTTCAAGGGTGGCGTTTTGCTCGTTTGATAAAACAAATACGCGCCACAAACCGCGCAAGCCGTTGCTTAGCGCGTTAACCGGCAGCCAACTTCCGGTCTCAGAGTGAGAACGAAATCCAGACAAAATAGCCATGTCACCGGGGCGTACCCGCTCATTACTATTTAATGTCACTAAAATATCAATGGTTCGCGTTTGCACATTGCGAACAGGTAAGCGCTGTGTAACAGTACCCGCCACATCAATATCCCCGACGCTAACCAGCACCGGCTCATTAAGGTCAAACTGATCCACAACATCGGCAGGTACCGCGAAACGAGCCTGATAATTCTCTATGCCCGTAATTCCAAACACGGGGGTTCCAGCGCTAACTACACTACCTTCATCAAAAAAGCGTCGATTGACTACGCCATCGAAGGGAGAAATAAGGGTCGTTTTTTCTATTTCTACATTCAGTGATTCAAGGGCGGCCTGCATTTCACTAACTTGTGCCTTAGCGACATTGAGACTTGCCTTGGTTTCGTCTAGTCGCTGTGCTGATTCTAGCTTTTTCTCAACCAACGACGTGGTTCTTTCGCTGTTTACTCTAGCAAGCTCAAGGTCGGCGTTTGCACGCTCAAGTGAGGCTTGAAGCTCTCGTTTTCTGGCATTGAGACGCTGAATATCTTGGCGGGCTAGAACATCTCCCTTGCTTACTACATCGCCCTCTTCAACAAGTAATGTATTGACTTGCCCTGCCATATCGAATGAAAGCGAAGTGGCCCGCGGGGATTCGATTAGCCCAAAAACATTGATTGGAGTTTCAAAGCCCGATTGAATTTTAACTGTTCCAGTGGACACTGCAACGGGAACTCTTGCCTCTGGCGTTTGTGTCGCATTGCCAAGACCTGCTGTCATCAAAAGAATGACCAACGCTGCAGTAAAAACGGCAATAGCGATAATAAGTGAGAGTTTGCCACTTTTAGAAGGCGTCGTTGCAGCAGTCATAACATTTCCTTTAACCAGTTTAGCGTTTGCTCTGGGCTATATTTGCATACTTATTGTGCTATGCTAGTATATAAATACTAGACCGTCCAGTTTGATATTTAAATATTCGTCAATAAAGTGAGAACAAACGTGGCTACCACTCGAAAGCAAGGCCGACCTAAGAGCGAAGAGAAATACCATCTTATATTGCATGCAGCGTCTTGCCTGTTCTTAAAAGAGGGCTTTGCCAACACATCTATGGACACTGTGGCTAAAGCCTCTGGTGTGTCTAAACAAACGGTCTATTCTCATTTCGAAGGAAAAGATGCTCTTTTTAAAGCGGCAATCTCTTCGAAATGCAGATCTTACCAACTCGACACCCAGCAACTTATCGACGCCACTTCAGGTTCACTCTCACTATTAGAATGTTTACGAAAAGTTGGCTGTCAGTTTGTGCGACTATTACAAGATCCTGAAGCCATTGCTATCTTTCGAGTAATTATAGCTGAAGCGGTAAATAGCCCCCATGTGGCAACACTTTTTTATCAGGCTGGGCCCGAAGCTTCCCTATCTACATTGAGTGATGTCATAGAGAAGTTCGGAGAAGGTAGCTTAAGCCGTGATATCGCCCAACAGCTGGCAGTAGATTATTGCGCCCTGCTTAAGGGGGAATATCACACCATGATGCTGTGCGGCATACAGTCTCCGCTTCAAGACGAAGCGATCACAGCCCACGTAAATAGCGCAGCTGAAAAGATCCTTTTACTCTTTACCCACTATACTCAGCAACACAATTAGCCGACATCTGCGCACATGCACACTTGCATTTTGATTTGTGGAAAGCCCTTTTCAATAAAACGCCAAACTGAGAAAAACGTAAGGCAAGATTAACGTTGCGCTAATGACTTAACCCCAGCGGTATTATAAACTAGCGCCGTTTTCGTTGATGATTGAGAAGCGCATGTCTGACTTTACCGGTAACCACATTCTTTCGGTTAATCAATTCGATCGCGAGGCCATTGAGAAAGTGTTCTCAGTTGCCAATTCCATGCAACCCTATGCCAAACGACAAAAGCGCACAACCGTGTTAGATGGCGCCATTCTCGGTAACCTCTTCTTTGAGCCAAGTACCCGTACGCGAGTTAGCTTTGGTACCGCATTCAACCTTTTAGGTGGTGAAGTTAGAGAAACCACCGGCATGTCGAGCTCTGCGCTGGCTAAAGGTGAGTCATTGTACGACACAGCCCGTGTGCTGAGCGGCTATTCCGACATTATTGCAATGCGACATCCTGCGGCGGGTTCAGTGGCAGAATTTGCCGAAGGTAGTCGTGTACCTGTTATCAACGGTGGTGATGGTGCAAACGAACACCCAACCCAAGCACTGTTGGACTTGTTCACGATTAAACGTGAACTGGAATACAATGGTCACGGCATTGACGGCTTACACATCGCCATGATTGGTGATTTGCGTTACGGCCGAACAGTACACTCTTTATCTCGCTTGTTATGTTTGTTTAAAAACATTCGCTTTACGCTCATTTCGCCAAAAGAACTGGCCATGCCTCAGCCCATCATAGACGCCATCGAAAATGCGGGGCACCAGCTTACGATTACCGATACCCTTGAAGGGAATATGGATGCGGACATATGCTATCAAACACGCATTCAGGAAGAGCGCTTTCCTTCTCAAGAAGAAGCCAACAAATACCGAGGTAAGTTCCGCCTTAATCAGTCGATTTACACGAAACACTTTCAGTCGAAGACCGTTATCATGCATCCACTTCCACGAGATTCACGTATGGAAGCCAACGAATTAGATAACGATCTAAACCTTAATCCAAACCTCGCCATTTTTAGACAAACCGACAATGGTGTACTTGTAAGAATGGCATTGTTTGCGCTTACTCTGGGTGTAGAAAACCTTCTCACTAAGTACGAGCGTGACGTTGTTTGGTACAGCAATAAGAGTAAGTAATTACATGCAAAAATCTGAAGCCCTATTTACCCGCGCCCAAAAAACCATTCCTGGTGGCGTAAATTCACCCGTTCGCGCTTTTAAAGCGGTAGGCGGTACACCTCGCTTCATCACGAAAGCTGATGGCGCTTACATGTGGGATGCGGATGGTAAGCAATATATTGACTATATTCAGTCTTGGGGCCCTATGGTTCTAGGTCACAATAACGCCCAAATTCGCGAAGCGGTTATTGAAGCGTCATATAACGGCCTGTCTTTCGGTGCACCTACCGAAGCTGAAGTGATCATGGCTGAGTTGGTTAGCGAACTGGTTCCATCTATGGAAATGGTACGCATGGTGAACTCTGGTACAGAGGCCACCATGTCAGCTATTCGCCTGGCTCGCGGCTACACGAGCAGAAACAAAATTGTTAAGTTTGAAGGCTGCTACCACGGGCACGCCGACTCACTGCTAGTGAAAGCGGGCTCAGGGGCGCTCACCCTTGGTGTACCAAGTTCACCAGGTGTTCCAGCAAATGTTGCTGAGCATACGCTTACCGTTGAATACAATAACCTAGACAGCGTAAAAGAAATCTTCGAAGCCCATGGCGATGATATTGCGTGCATTATCGTTGAACCTGTCGCAGGTAACATGAACTGTATCCCTCCTGTGGAAGGCTTCCTTGAAGGACTTCGCGCTATTTGTGACCAATATGGCAGCGTATTGATTTTTGATGAAGTAATGACAGGCTTCCGCGTATCTCGCGGCGGGGCGCAAGAGCGTTACAACATCAAACCAGACCTGACTTGCTTGGGTAAAGTCATTGGCGGCGGCATGCCAGTGGGCTGTTTTGGTGGCCGTCGTGACATTATTACTCACATAGCACCGACAGGGCCAATTTACCAAGCGGGTACGCTTTCTGGTAACCCAGTAGCAATGGCTGCAGGTCTTGCTGCTTTAACGCAAATAAAGCAGCCTGGACTTTACGATTCAATTTTCGAAAATACGCAAACGCTAGTGGATGGTTTCCAAGCCCTTGCTGACAAACACAATATTAGTCTAACTACTAATATTGCCGGCAGTATGTTTGGGATATTCTTTACTGACGTAGAGAAAGTCACGAACTACAAGCAAGCAATTAACTGTAATACCGAGCAATTCAACAAGTTCTATCACGGTATGCTAGAGCAAGGCGTTTACTTAGCACCTGCATCTTATGAAGCGGGCTTTGTTTCCAAAGCGCATGACGCTGCAGTCATTGAGCAAACCCTTGCTGCAGCAGATAAAGTGTTCTCAACGCTTTAAGTTAATTCCTTTCTGGTAATTTTTGCACTAATACGCCCACCGTGGCGTGTTAGTGCCTCTTCTTCATTGCTTCTCTCATACGTAACGCTTGAATTCCTCGCGGGCTAGATTATTAGCCTTCATTTAAAAGCAGTTTATAGGTGTGGTGTTATCAATGGATTGGCAGTTTGGCGCTATTTGCGCGCTTTTTCTCTACAGTGTCGCTATCACAATTTTGCACGTAAGGCGCAGCCGTCGGTTTGCATACAGAGCTAGCCAATTTAAACGTCGGCGTCATGTCTCCACCACTGTCGCAAAAAACGACGATGAAACGCACTTTCACACAGCTGCCGATGAGGCCCAAAGGCTTACACAAACCTTTCAAAAATTCATTCCAAAGCAGTTTGTGGAGCACATGTCGAATTCTGACGTAGACGCGCTGGGTCTTGGCTATGCGGCTGAAAACGACGTTGCGATTATGTTTTGCGATATCAGAGGCTTTACCGGTTTTTCTGAACGTATTACGCCACAAGAGTTGATGAACTTTCTTAATTCTTATTTCACCAGAATGAACGATCCTATTCATCAAAACCACGGTTTTATTGATAAGTTCATGGGCGACGCCATTATGGCGCTGTTCGATCATCGCGAAGGATCTTCACAACAAAAAGCTATGGATGCGGTTAATGCTGCGCTCGACTTACGCAAAGCGCTGACAATATATAACGGCCATAGAAAGAACAGTAACTACGAACCAATTAATATGGGAATAGGTATCCACTTTGGCCCTGTTATTATGGGTACGGTGGGTTCAGAAGATAGGATGGATACCACCGTCATTGGCGATAGTGTAAACATTGCTTCTCGCTTAGAAGCTTTAACACCCAAATACGAGGCGGATATTATCGTCAGTGCCCAAGTTCTTCAGACCATAGGGTCTGGCTTCCCAATTAAAACCCGCTTGCTTGACTGGGTAAGAGTGAAAGGACGAAAAGCGCCAATTGAAATATACGAGGTGTTAAGCCACCTTTCAGAGAGTGAGCAGGAAAAGAAGTTAGCGGTTCAGACCAAGATTGCCGCAGGTATCGCATGCCGTATAAATCAGCAATGGGACGAGGCCATTTCTTTTTTTGAGACCGCTGTCGCTATGAGCCCAAACGATTCGCTAGCGCATCATCACATAGATGTTTGTCGAATTTACAGAAGCGTCGATTTTAAGGAGGATTGGGATGGTGCGCTAGTCTACTAATCCCAATGGCCATAAGCGACGGTTAAATTTAGGACTCAGATAACTTAGCCTGCTGGCGAATAAAATTAATGGATGGCGCGAAAAACGCAGCACCTGTTTCAGCACTGGTAAAGTCCAGCCATCTGTCATAATCGCCTTCACCGTTGCCGTATATTTGGCTGTGGAGCATCTGTTTAAATGGCCGCGCACTGGCACTACAGCTTACAAAGAATAAACCTTGGGAGGCCATATCACCGTATGGCATGCCTTGCTTAATTAGCCTTGGTTCGTCGCCATCGGGCGCAACAGTGCTTGCCCTAACACAATGCGAAGATTCAGACTGTTCGCTACTTTCCAAATTGTGTTCTTGCGTGGTGCCCATCACTTGTTCTTGCTGACGGCTTGAAAGACTATTCCAGCGCCTTAAATCGTGGCGATAGCGTTGTATGTGAACATAGCTGCCACCGCTAAAATCAGGGTCATCTTCGCCAATAATGCCGACTTGTCTCCGCTTCATGCCACGTGGATTATCTGCGCCATAGAGAAAACCATTGAGGTCACGGCCATCTAAGTACCTAAACCCTCTTATTTGCTCTACCAGTTCTACATGAATACGCAACAAATCCATCACTTCAATGCCAACCGCATGGCAAATATCCAGCCTATCAGCGCGAATTTGAATGAAGAGATCGCAAGGCATGGTGGGGGCACTTCTATCATCACACTGCATATCAGGAAAAGGGGCAAGCTCAACAGGTATCAAACCGGGGTATACCTCAGCCCAGTAACCGGTGCCAATAGCGACAACGCCGGTTACCATGGCTTCATAGTGCTCATTCTCAAAATGCTCGAATATATCCAGCACGCGAGATAGTTTGGCGCGTACGGCTTGGCTATCGTCATCAATGACGTTCAGTAATAAATACTGTGCATGTAAATTTGGCTCAGCGCAGAGGCCTTTTTGTGGTTGTGTCATTGCCGCTCTTGTTGTTATTAACGCCTTGTTCTGACGTTTCGCTGCTGGCGATCATTCGCCGCGCTTTGTTGTGCGAACCTTATCGTAAAGTGTAGCGGCTGCTTCAAACTTTGAAACCCTTTAAAGCGAAGCAGCAAACGGGGAACAAATTAACTCCGCCGCCTATTATTTACACTAGTGTGCTTAATAGCCCGCGGCTTGTCCATCTTTTCGCGTTTCTGAAGCGCCAAAATAGACACCTTTCTGCTCGTCCCAAGCGATGGCCTGATAGCCACCGAACGCGCCTACCACGCGTTGAAGCTTATGCCCCCGCTCCATGAGCTCTCGCTGAACGGTTTCACTGAACCCTGATTCTAAGCTCACATAACCACCATCAGTCATCAACGCGCCCGTTGGGCTACTTGACCCACTGTGCAGTATGCGTGGAGCATCCCCCGCTTCCTGCAAATTCATTCCAAAGTCGAGAATGTTTACAATAATTTGTGCATGCATTTGAGGCTGAGTTCCACCGCCCATCACGCCAAAGCTCATCACTGGCTTACCGTTTCTGGTTACAAAAGCCGGGATAATGGTGTGAAATGGACGCTTTCCCGGGTGATATTCATTAAAGTGCCCTTCTTCAAGGGTAAACATCTCACCTCTATTTTGAAGAATAAAACCTAGCCCTGGAGGTGTCATGCCTGAGCCCATTCCGCGGTAGTTACTTTGAATTAAGGACACCATATTGCCCTCTTTATCAGCAACGGTCAGATAAATGGTATCCCCTTCATAAATACCCGCATCAACGCGATTCGCTGCGCGTTCATTATTTATGAGCTTCTGGCGCTTAGCGGCATACTCTTTCGAAATTAACCAGTCGACAGGAATATCATTGAAGTCTGGATCTGCATAGAACTTAGCGCGATCTTCGAAGGCGAGCTTCTTGGCTTCAACAAAGGTATGGATGTAGTCTGCTGAGTTAAACCCCATTCCTTCGATATCATAGTGCTCAAGCACATTGAGAATCTGTAGTGCCGCTATGCCTTGTCCGTTGGGCGGAAGTTCCCACACATCATACCCGCGATAGTTAGCAGAAACGGGCTCTACCCACTCCGAGGTATGTGACGACAAATCCTGGTATGACAAAAAGCCGCCTTGAGACTTCATGTAAGCATCGATAGTGCGTGCGATATCGCCCTTATAAAAAGCATCTCGCCCGCCTGTTGCAATCTTTTCATAGGTCACGGCTAAGCCAGGGTTTTTAAAAACATCGCCTTTTTGCGGTACTTTCCCGTCGATAAGAAAAGTCTCTGCGAAGCCGTCATAATGACCTATTCGCTCTTGATTCATCTGCCAGTAATAGGCAATGACTTCTGAAACAGGAAACCCCTCACGGGCATATTTGATAGATGGGGTAAGCAGCGCAGACATGGGCAGCTTGCCAAATTTTTCGTGTAGTGCAAACCAGCCATCTACAGCGCCAGGGACAGAAACGGGTAGCGGACCAAATTTTGGAATTTGATGCAAGCCACGCTCGGCAAACACCGCTTTGGTTAACTGTCTGGGTGAACGGCCAGAAGCATTTAAGCCGACTAGCTTCTCTTTTTTTGCATCCCACACAATGGCAAATAGGTCGCCGCCAATACCGCTGCCTGTAGGCTCAACTAAACCTAACATGGCATTGGCTGCAATAGCTGCATCAACTGCACTGCCGCCTTGTTTTAAAATATCCAATGCCACTTGCGTAGCTAATGGTTGGCTTGTTGCTGCCATGCCGTTCTTTGCAATAACTTCTGAGCGACTTGCAAAGGGTTGCCCCGTTATTCTGTCATAGCCCAAACAGCTGATACTAAAGAAAGCCAGTATCAAAGGTAGAAGTCGCACACTTGCAGTCATAACCGTCCTTTTACTAAAACGTTGCCGATAATAAATCTAGCGTTAGTTTATCGATTCATAGTGTAGCGTTATTGTCACATTACGCCTAGGCTCTTTTCCTAAGCTCAATAATGGTCTTAAAACACATTGCATGAAACGAAAAAAGCCCCGCATTAGCGGGGCTTAAACGAAGTAATAAGGCATTATTGTTATTGTTGTTTCGTTGCCTAATCGAGACTCTCTTACGAACGGCTGCTTGTGAAGTCTGGGTATGCTTCCAGACCACATTCGCTCATGTCTACGCCGTCGAATTCTTCTTCTTCGCTCACACGTACACCCATAACCGCTTTAATCACTAGCCATACCACTAGGCTCACTACGAATACCCATACAAAGATAGTCGCTGCACCAATTAGCTGACCAGAGATGCTTGAACCATCGTTAGTGAAAGGTACAAGGATAAGACCTAGAAGACCTACCACGCCGTGAACTGAAATTGCGCCCACTGGATCGTCAATCTTAAGCTTGTCTAGTGCAACAATGCTAAGCACTACTAAAATACCACCAAGGCCGCCGAACAAAGTAGCTTGTAATGGTGTAGGTGTTGAAGGCTCTGCTGTAATAGCCACAAGACCGGCTAGTGCGCCGTTAAGTACCATAGTTAGGTCAGCTTTACCGAATAGAATGCGTGCTACGATAAGTGCAGCAATTGCACCACCAGCAGCTGCAGCATTTGTGTTCATAAATACAATCGCTACTGAGTTTGCACTTTCAACAGTTGCAGTAGCCAGTACTGAACCGCCGTTGAAGCCAAACCAACCCATCCACAGGATAAATGTACCTAAAGTTGCAAGCGGTAAGTTTGCACCTGGAATCGCGTTTACTTTACCGTCAGCGGTGTATTTACCCTTACGAGCACCAAGCACAAGAACACCAGCAAGAGCAGCAGCTGCACCAGCCATGTGAACAATACCTGAACCTGCAAAGTCAGAGAAACCAAGGTCGCCAAGCGTATACATACCGAATACTGCTTCGCCGCCCCATGTCCAAGCACCTTCCATTGGGTAGATGAAGCCCGTCATAACAACTGCGAACGCTAGGAATGCCCAAAGCTTCATACGCTCAGCTACCGCACCAGATACGATAGACATTGCTGTTGCAACAAATACTACTTGGAAGAAGAAGTCAGCAGAAGGTGCATATGTTGCTGGCTCTTCAGCGACACCTGTTGCGCCATCAGCCATGATACCGCTTAGGAATGGACCCCAGTCGCCGCCACCGTACATAATGCCGTAACCGCAAATCATGTACATAGTGCAAGCGATAGCGAATAGCGCCACGTTTTTAGTTAGAATTTCTGTGGTGTTTTTCGCTCGAACAAGACCTGCTTCAAGCATCGCAAAACCTGCAGCCATCCACATAACCAGTGCACCGCAGATTAGAAAATAAAAGGTATCTAGCGCATACCCAAGTTCAAAAGTGATTTCCATTATGGTTTTCTCCGCAAATATATCGTTGTGGCTTACAGCGCGTCGCTATCCGACTCACCAGTTCGAATACGAACGGCGTGTTCAAGGTCGTAAACAAACACCTTGCCGTCTCCAATTTTGCCTGTTTTGGCAGCGCCAACGATGGCTTCTACCAGGCGCTCTACTTGATCATCCTGAACAGCAATTTCCAGTTTGACTTTAGGTAGAAAATCCACCTGATATTCCGCTCCGCGGTAAAGTTCAGTGTGTCCTTTTTGACGTCCAAAGCCCTTCACTTCGGTCACGGTCAAACCGTCGATACCGATTTCTGAAATGGCTTCACGAACATCATCTAGCTTGAACGGCTTGATGATCGCTGTGACTAGTTTCATGAGTTGCTCCCAGTTTGTTTTGGTTATTCTGTGATTTATGGTCGTGTTTCCAACTATGGGAAGATAAACCAAGAGCCATGCCACAAATGATTAGCCAAATAAATCAAATACATACAAGCAAACGCTTCATGAACGCACAAAAATAATGCACACTAATGGTGCACTGTTAAAAATTTGCCCAATTTTGAAGCGGTATGAGGTTGCGGTAAGGTGAGAGGACTAAAAAGTGCGATGAAATTAGGATGGAACTATTCGATAGGGCCCATGGTCTGTTGTTTACTATGACGACTATCACCCCATCTTTCTTTGCGCCTGAGCGCAGCATTGAACACCATTCCGTTGCAAAGAAAACGGCGTGGCGCCCACTATTAATTTCGGGCTGTGCACATGTGTTTGGGATCATCGTAGTGGTCATACTTTCTCAAATGGGCATCAACAACCAAAAAGCACGAGTAAATGTTTTGGAGCGAACGCAGGAGATAAGCGCCAGACTGTACTATCCCCCCGTTCCACGCCCTTCTGCCCAAGCTAAACCACAAGAAACTAAACCAATCGATGTTTCCCCTAAAAGGCAAGAAATTGAGTTGAAGCCTGACGCAACCAAAGCGACTGAAGCACTTGATAGTAAGAATGAAATTGTAGAAAGCCCCGCGCCCAAGCAGCAGAAAAATGCTGAGCCCGATACACAGCAGGTACCCATTGAAAGTAAGCCGACTAGTACACTGCCGTCGCCCACTTTATCAAAAGACGCAAATCGGCGCGCAGGCTCGTTGAATCTGTCGGTAAAAGATGGCGCCGCCCTCTATTTTGAAAAGTATCACAGTGACAAAGTCGCTGAAGACGCAGAACAAGCAGCAAAAGCATTTCAAGAGCGTAAAAATAGTCCTGTTCTTAGCGGGCCAAGCACACAGCAAATACAAGCTAATGAAAATCGACGCCCTTCAAAACGCGTAAACTGTAGCAGTACGACCAATAAAACTTTGGCGTTATTGAGTGGAATTGCTGGTGGAACCTTAGAATGCACCAAAATGGACGACCACAAACGTTTTATAGAAGCCAGAGTCAATAAACTTCCTAAAGACGAAGAGATTAACTAGCCCTCTCTATCAACGATTTACCGTCATGTGAGGTAAGCCCTTATCACAGTCACTTTCTTTTGAAAAACTTAGGGGGTCGCCCGAAATACGCTTTGAACCGGCGACTGAATGCTGCAACATCTTCATACCCTGTTAGCTGAGCTATACCCAACATTGGTGTATCGGTATTTCTAAGTAGTGCTTTGGCCTTTTCCATCCTCACTTTTACAAGGTAATCTCGTAAACTATGCCCGGTGGCTTCTTTAAAGCGTGTTTTGAATTGCGTTGTTCCCATGCAGGCTATCCGTGCTAACTCCACCTGTGTAAAGCCTCGGGCAAGGTCGCGATGAATATGGCTTAATACAGGAGTCATTCGCTTATCCATGCTGCATCCTTTCAAGGATGTTTCTAGCAAGGTTAAAAATAGCGCCAGTATTTCTTCATGGCCTTGGTCAGCAAACTGGCTAATTTGAATCTCTACAAACGATAAAAACGCCTGTAATGCGGACGTTACCTGAAATATTGGGTGCAACCTGTCATTTAAATTAACTGGCACATACTCCAAGTCCGCCACAATAAATTTTGACAGTTCGTTAGCGCTAAAATAATGGATCTCATTCGGCGCTATGCATACGCCTTCGCCTACGCCTACTCGCCCGCTAAAATTATCGATTTCTATCAAGATATGTCCGTTGATGGGCAGCACTAACTGAAAGTAGTTGTGTTTATGGCGGCACGTTTGCTTCGTATATGAGCGTACGGATAGCGATGGAATTGGGCTGTCAGTCACTTTATTGCTCCCAACAGTCCATAATAGGTAGTACTGATCTTTTGCCTAACTCACCGTTTATTTGCATCTATTTCCTTGCCGTTAACTCAGTACTCTCTGCCGTTAGATTAAGCACTTTTATTCATTTTGTCACAAATACGTGCAATATTTGATACGTCTAGGAAGGCGTCGAACACTACGTTTAAGGAATAAATATACATTTAAAATAAAGACAATAACGGAAAATAAATGAATATAAACTTACGTCAAATAGTCGGCTTGGCAGGTGCGTTGTTACCCGCTATCGCCATGGGTCAGGTCTCCAATGGAGACTTTGAAACATGGACGTCTGGCGCACCTAATTCATGGTCAACTATCGACTCCGGCATTAGTGTAGCTGAAAACTCGGTCTACTCATTCTCGGGAAGCAAGTCTGCTGCAGTTACCGTCAATACGACAACGCAAGGTTCAACTGACTTCCGTCAGACAATCAATGTAACCGCCGGTCAAAATTATGAATTTTCAGTGAGGCTATATCACACTGAAGGTGCTGTAAAAGCACGCCTATATGTAGACGGTTATCAAGGTTATTCTGACAACTCATTAACTGGAAACTGGCAACAGCTTACTTTCTCTTATTCCGCTACAGCGTCAAAAGAGATTGAGGTGGGGTTACGCTTTTATGATCAGGCGGGCTTTGATGGGTCAGAAACCGTCTATGTAGACGCATTCGAGCCGACTACGCTTGGGTCAGGTGGCAATAACGGCGGTGGAAGCACGTGTGCTAGCCATTCAGGCGTTTTGAACTTAACTACCGACAATTACGGCAGCGAAACCAGTTGGCAAATAACTAACGCAAACAACCAAGTTGAAGCCTCTGGCAGCAGCTACGCTAGCAACCAAAGTTATACTGAAGCGGTTTGCCTTACTGATGGAGAATATACCTTTACCATTAGTGATGCCTATGGCGATGGAATTTGCTGCTCCTATGGCTCTGGCAGCTATAACTTGCTAATAGAGGGCGTGTCTGTTGCTAATGGCGGCTCTTTCGGCGCGAGTGAAAGCACCAGCTTTAGCGTTGGTACAACGAGTGGCGGCGGCAGTGGTGGTGGTTCATCAGAACTCACTGGTTACTATGCAAGTGCCAACGGTCTGTCAGGCTATGCGTTAAAAACCGAGCTTTACAACATTATCAAAAATCATAATACACAAAGCTATGGCGACCTTTGGACATTCTATATTTCATACACAAGCGACAGCTACTATGAAAATGACGGCTCCATTTTGGACATGTATTCAGAAAACCCAAATGGTAGTGACGCTTACAGCTACACGGCTGGTTCTGACCAGTGTGGCAGCTATAGTGGAGAAGGCAGTTGCTATAACCGCGAACACGCCTTCCCGCGCAGCTGGTTTGGCGGTGCAGTCTCGCCGATGAATACTGATGTTCATCACGTTTTTGCAACCGACGGCTACGTTAACGGTCGCCGAAGTAGCTATCCGTACGGTGATGTCGCAAGTGCTACTTATACGTCATCGAATGGTTCCAAACTGGGCGCGGGCTCTTCTGCTTCTGGTTATACAGGCACCGTTTTTGAGCCCATCGACGAGTTCAAAGGTGACTTCGCTAGAGCGTATTTCTACATGGCGACACGTTATGAAAACGTCATTGCAAATTGGGAAACGGATAGCACCTATGGCGACGCAGTGTTGAATGGTACGAGTGATCAAGTATTCGAAAGCTGGTTCTTAACTCTGCTTTTAAGCTGGCATTCTCAAGACCCTGTAAGCCAAAAGGAAATCGATAGGAATGACGCTGCCTTCAATTTCCAGAACAATCGAAACCCTTTTGTTGATCATCCAGAACTGGTAAACAGCATTTGGGGTAATTAACTTCAACATGAGAAGAGCACGAGCGTGCTCTTCTCAACTCACACTTCCTCTGAGTTCGCCTTTTCTGTTGGTGATAGCCCTGAAAATTGCCTAAAACGAATTGTGATTTATCGGCATTATTCCTGATTGTATATCACCCATGTTTTAAGTACGCTAAGCTGCTATTTACTGGGGATTACTCTAACTGTAATACATAACAAAGGATATTCGACGTGGCCGCAGCTAACTTACTTGCCCTACTTGATGATATAGCAACGTTAATGGACGACATCGCAACCATGTCGAAAGTCGCTGCGCAAAAAACAGCGGGCGTTTTGGGCGACGATTTAGCGGTAAACGCCGACCAGGTCCAAGGCGTTAAAGCAGACCGAGAGCTACCTGTTGTATGGGCAGTAGCAAAAGGCTCACTTATTAATAAAGCAATATTGGTTCCTGCGGCATTAGCCATCAGTGCTTTTGTGCCCTCACTTATAACCGTCCTTTTGGTACTGGGCGGGTTATATTTATGTTTTGAAGGTGCAGAAAAACTACTGCACAAATATCTTCCCCACGAAGATGAAGAAAAAACACGAGAAGCCAGAATAGAAGCGCTTACCCACGAAGATGTGGATATGGTAGCTTTTGAGAAAGATAAAATAAAAGGCGCTATACGCACAGACTTTATACTGTCTGCTGAAATTATTGTAATTGCATTAGGCACAGTGACCGATGCAACACTTACTACGCAAATTGGTGTACTAGTAGCACTAAGCTTAGCGATTACCCTTGGCGTTTATGGGCTGGTAGCGGCACTAGTTAAAATGGACGATGTTGGGCTTTACATGCTTCGCAAGTCGTTAACAGGTTCAATGAACACCCTTCAACGATTTATTGGCAGAGCGTTATTAGTTGCCGCCCCCGCATTAATGAAAACCCTTGCGGTTGTAGGCACTGTTGCTATGTTTTTAGTCGGTGGTGGCATCCTCACACACAGCATTGGCTTTTTGCACGTTATTACCGACTGGTTTACCGCACTTATCCCAGACGCATCGCTGGTTATGTCTATACTTGCTGATGGTGTTGTTGGTATTGCTGCTGGTGTGATCATTGCGCTAGTAATGACAATGGTTTCACAATTTAGAAGTAAAGCGTCCTAGACCTATTCACTCTTTTATACATTGGCGGCGCTGCTCTTCTTTATAGACTAGCGCCCCTATTTCTGACCTTTCTCATGGTCACCAGTGTCGCTGCGCAAGTGTTAAAAAATTTGCGTTAGTCATTTTGACCACCTCTACATTAAATTCGCTAAATTTTAGTATTTCTTTAATTCCTCAATTCCACCTTTATTTTTTACTAAAAGTTAAAATTCATTAAATTCATATACTTACCTTATTTTTACGAGTTGGCACATCCCTCGCTATAAACTAATTGTTAATTGATAACGACTTATTATCGAAACCTTTAGCAACATGATAGCTGCCACGCAGTATGTTCAAGTGCAGTGTCTAACTTAATTTTTGGAGATTACTATGTTTATCGGTCGCAAAACTTTCACTGCACTAACTTTAGCAACTAGCGTATTGGGCGCATCAGCGTTCGCTGACGACACTCAGAACAACATTGTTTCGCATACAGATTTTATCGTTGAAAGCGCCATGCATGACGTAAAGCAGAACTTGGACCTAGGCGTGACTTATGACGTGTTAACTGCAAGCCATACGTTTGAGCCAGAAGTAGAAGAAGCAAATGCATTGGTTGCTGACATCACTATTACGCCGATTGAGCCTATCAGCTCAGACGATAACGACGCATAAGGAGAATGCACATGTTAACCGCCGCAACCCTATTTATGGTGGTACTCGGACCGGTTATTGCGTTTGTAGTCAGTGCGCTGGTGTTTTCAACAGCGCGCCTATTCCTTCAGAAAGGTCACTGAAAACGCAATAAAAACAAATAGGAACCTAACCGACTACCGCTAAAAGATTTGCCTTCCCTGGGCCTTTTACTCCAGAGGGAGATAGAAAGCACGGACTGTATCCCAGCCAAGTGATTGTGTTTTCTATCTTCTTACTGGAGTTTTTTTATCCGAATATCCGTTCCCACCAGCTTTTATCATCCTTGTCGCTGTCTTTGTCTACAGGACGGCCTGAACAATCTTGTTGAGGTGGAGGAAGCACATCCAAAATAGCCGGTACGCTTAAACTCCCAGCACATCCTGCAACCACAACCGCGCCGGTCTTGGCGTCAAAATGTGCAATGCCTAAGCCTTTTGGGAAACGCCTTGATAATGACTTGGGTGACTGAGATTTCATGTAGTTTATGAAGACGGGTAAGGCTCCACCTGCCCCGGTTAAATTAACCGGCTGGTTATCGTCGTTACCCACCCACACTGTAACAACGTTATTTCTATCAAAGCCACTAAACCAGCTGTCGCGATAATCATCTGTGGTGCCCGTTTTGCCGGCCATATTCACATTGCCAAAATTCCAGCCAATGCGCTTTGCAGTACCTTCTGTGGTTACCTTGTATAAGGCGTAGTTAAGCAGATAGGTTGCCGCTTCATCGGTGCGCTGAGCGAAAAATTCAGCCTTTTTCCAAAGCAGTGCATTATCAGCCGTAACTACAGACGTCACCGTATGAAGAGGTATATAACGTCCATCATTTGATAGGGTTTGATACATTTGATTGGTACTAAAAGGGGTCAATTCAAAAGCGCCAAGGGTCAACGACGGTACTTTATCTACGGGGGTGGTTATCCCTAATCGCTCTATCGTATCGGCTAGCGCATCAAGCCCTATCTGCATGCCTAAATTAACCGTAGGTATATTTAAAGACTCGACTAGCCCTTGAAGTAATGGCACCTGCCCTCTGAACTCTTTATCGTAGTTTTGCGGCGACCACGTTTTTCCATTTCGACTTTCAAGGGTAATGGGTTCGTCTTTAAGCGGCGTTGCCAAGTTAAACTGTGTTGGATCTTCTAGTGCGGTTAAGTAAACCGCAGGTTTAATCAACGAGCCTATAGGGCGTTTTGCGTCTAGTGCTCGGTTAAAGCCTTTGAACGCAAAGTCTTTTCCGCCAACGATAGCGCGTACTTCACCACTTGCACTATCTGTGACTACCATTGCACCCTGTAATGGCACTTTCCTGTCTTTTTGCAAACCGTCTAGCGTACCCGACAATGCACTTTCAGCGCGGCGCTGGGCTACGATATCAAGTGTTGTAAACACTTTTACGCCCGAATCTCTTAAGCTAGGCTCAGCCAGAATTTCATTGAGTTCCCGACGAACCTGCTCCATGAAAGCAGGGTGTTTACCGCTTGCTAAGCTAGCCCCACTGGCGAGCCCTAACGGCATATTCACAAAACGTTCGTAGTCTTGACGACTAATTTCATTTTCATCAAACAGCATGCGCAACACTAAATCACGACGCTCTTTCGTGCGCTCAGCATATTTGCGTGGGTTGTAATAAGATGGGCCTTTAATAATAGCAACCAACGTGGCTATTTCGGGCGTACTTAGCTCGTTAGCTGGTCGGTCAAAATAGAAATAGCTGGCAAGTCCAAAACCATGTACGGCCATATCGCCATTTTGCCCCAAAAACACTTCGTTTAAGTACGCTTCAATAATTTCTGATTTGCTGTAACGGGCATCAATGATCACCGCCATAATGGCTTCTTTTGCCTTACGCACAATGGAGCGCTCACGGGTTAAAAACATGTTTTTAACCAGCTGCTGCGTTAGCGTACTGCCGCCTTGAACCGTTCGTCCGGCTGCAATGTTTGCCATTAGAGCCCGCAATATTGAAAGCGGCGCAACGCCATGGTGATTATAAAAATTGCGGTCTTCCACCAGGGTTAGCGCTTTTGGCAACATTTCAGGAATGGTGTCTAACGTTACCAGCATACGGTCTTCTTGAGACCCGCTTGTCATGCGCGTTACTAACCAGGGTTCTAGCTTTGCAGAACCATACGGGCGGCCTTGCGACTTGTCATAAATTTCCCCAATACGTGCACCTTCCCACGTGATCACTAAATGACGCAGAGGCTCTGCGCCTTCTGGAAACTGAAACGCACGGCGCTGCACAGTCAGCACCTTATTTTGATAGCTATATTCACCGCTACTGTCGGCAAAGGTTACCTTGCGGTAGCCCAGCAAATTGAGCTCATCAATGACTTCTTGGGGCGTTATCTCTTCACCTTTGCTGATTTCCAACGGACGGGCGAAGATCTGCGCGGGAACTTCCCATTTATTTCCAGAGAACGCATGCTTAATTTGGGCGTCAAGGTAGAAGGCATAGGCCCCAAGCACAACCAAACCAATAAGAGTGACTCGCCAAAACAGTTTGAAAAACCACGAGCGCTTGGCCGAGCCTTTGCCATTGCTTGATGCTTTACTTTTTGAAGATGGATTGTCTTTTGTCTGTCTTTTTGCCACGTGAAAACGCCATGAAGATCATTGAGGATGACATCGCACATATTGCGATATGGATTTAACGAACGCCTTTAAAACGTTAGTTTTATTAGTATCAACATTACCATTCGGGCCGCCTCTCAACAACTGTTTCCAAATATGCACACTCCGAATTTGTATACTTCTGAAACGTCCCATGGCGCTAATATGTTGAAGGACAAAAATGAATTTTACTCGCGTTTCACGGTCACAATGCGATAGCATGCTGGCAAGTAACACAGGAACCGTACTATGCGCTTAGCTTCATTTAAGTCTTCTTTTTTCTCTACTCGTTCGCCTAAAGGGGCCAAGTCTTACGCCTCATTTCTTCGACCGTCACTTCGCACGTCTATGGCGCTGCTTCTCGCGGGTGCGACAATGAATTCAGCGCTAGCCAATGAACAATTCGCTAGCTGCACCGCAGCGCTTGCTGATAAAGCCAAGCAGGAAGGGGTTAGCCAGCGGACTATCGATGATGTGTTTCCTCGTCTTGTTCACCAAGACCGTGTGATTGAGCTAGACCGAAGCCAACCAGAATTTGTACAAACGTTTCCGGGGTATTTCAGCAAGCGCGTTACCGACTGGCGTACCGAAAAAGGTAAAGAGATGTATGCAAAGCACGACAAGCTTTTGCATAAGCTAAGTGAAAAATACGGCGTGCCTCCTCATTATCTGCTCGCTTTTTGGGGGCTAGAAACAAACTTTGGCTCTTACAAAGGCAAAATGCCGGTACTCGATTCGCTTGCCACTTTAGCGTGTGATAAGCGACGAAGCACCTACTTCACCCAAGAGTTTCTTGTTGCTGTGAAATTGATGGAGCGAGAGAAGCTGCAAAAAGAAGACATGATTGGCTCGTGGGCCGGTGCAATGGGGCACACCCAATTTATGCCTTCGGCCTATACCCACTACGCTATTGATGGCGATGGCGACGGACAGATAAACTTGTGGGCAAGTGAAGAAGATGCGTTGTCTTCTGCGGCAAACTTTCTTGCCAACTTGGGTTGGGAGCGTAGCTTCCGCTGGGGTCGTGAAGTGCAACTGCCTGAGAACTTTGACTATCAAGAGTCAGGCTATAAAAATAGAAAATCTCTCAGTGAATGGCACGCCCAAGGCGTGAAAAAAGCTGATGGTTCTGAGCTGGGCGAAGGCGACACTACCGCCTATGTTATTGTGCCTGCTGGTCATAACGGCCCCGCCTTTATCGCCTACAAAAACTTCCGCGTTATTATGCGCTGGAACAACTCAGAGTTTTATGCCATTGCCGTGGGTGTATTGGCCGACCGTATTGCTGGCGCTTCTGGCATTAAAGCCACGTTACCTGATTTACCTGCGTACAATCGCAAAGATATTATTGCCCTTCAAAGCAAGCTGAATGATTTGGGCTTTGATGTGGGTAAGCCTGACGGCATTATTGGCCCCGCTACCCGTGAAGGCATTCGCAATTACCAAATTAGTAACAACATGATTGCGGATGGGTTCCCAGGACTTGAAGTGATGGCTTCACTTAATATCGACCTTGAAACGACGACTTCTTAAATTTCATATATGCTGCGCCATTTCTGGCGCGCATTCACTGTTTGGTATTTTCAGTGGCCTACAAGGTGTATACCACTCACTTTGTTGGTGACTGAAAGTACTCAAACGTTAGGCTTGAAAAATAGGTTTCGAAATCTGCAGCCGAGCTATTTGTAAGTGGGACTCCCCAAACTGTATTCAGAATTACAGGTCCTTCGACGTCAAATTTAAATGTCGCCTTGCCCTCACTATCCGTTTTAACCGCTTGCTCTTTAGCGCTGTGATCAACCAAGGAATACGCATCGATAAGCGCGTTACTCAAAGGCTTACCTTTAAATAATACCTGAACAGATAGCGTGTTTCCTGCAAGCTTGTAAGGATGTTCAAGAGGCACTATTTCCAATGTGTGGCCAATGGGTTTTAATACGTTGTTCGTTACCGCATCGCCAACTTGCACAATGGTTTTCGCCTTTCTAGAGTACAGCTCTTTGCCGGCGATATCGTTTTGTCCCCTTGCCTCGCGGTGCGCCAATACCTCAGTTAAGCCTTCTTCTTTTGCATACTGATTAAACTTCTTCGCTTTTAATGTGCTTGTGGCGTGATAGCTTTCAAACCCTATGACGTGAGTACCGGGTGAGAGCTTTGTTGTTTTTGCCATGCCGGGAAGCATTGAGGTTTTAGGTATAACACTGGCAGCCATATCAGTCACACCGTCAGAAGAGTAGGTGCGCAACGCGACTATTCTATCCCATGCAAGGTTCCAATGAGAGGTATCTTCCTTATGACCCACTTTAAACTGCAATGCCAGCGAATTCGGTTCTTGAGAACGATATGCTGTGGGTTCTAGCCAAAAATCGTGAGCTTGAACGTTAATTGAAGTAGCAAATAAAAAAGCAGCAGTGGCAATACAAGATAGTTTCATTGCGTAGTTTAACCTGTAAATAAGAGTGAGGTTTCATACTCCAACTTAGCGCAAGTTTCAGCGCACGACCACTGTCGTAAAAAACATACTGTGTACGAAACTGGCATATAGGAAAATGGCGTATAGATACTACTTTTGTTTAAAATAAACAAAAATCACCTGAAAACGAGGGTTCGTGTAGCCGTATCAGCGCGCTACATATGCTTTTTTGTTTTGCTGGTCGGCGATGCATTTGCGGGGTCATCTGGCCAAAAGTGCTTTGGATAGCGCCCCTTCATTTCTTTTTGTATTTCCTTATAACTGCCATGCCAAAAGGCGGCTAAATCACTGGTGGTTTGTAATGGCCTACCTGCTGGCGACAGCAGCTCACATACAACGGTAATTCGCCCACCCGCTATCGTTAATGGCGTGCCTTGAGAATATAACTCTGGCATTTTGACCGACAGCACCACATCTCCATTATCGCGATAATCCAGGCTAGCCTCTCTGCCGGTTGGAATAGTCACGTGAGTTGGCAAGAGTGTGGCTAAGGCATCTTGTTGAGGCCAAGAAAGACCATTATTCAAGGCTGTTTTCCACGGTAACTGCTTAAGGTTTTTGATGTTTTTACAGTTTTTTAAGACGGGTGCTAAACTGTCTTTGGCCTCGTGCACGAGAGCGTTCAATGACGACGGCCACGGCTCGGGTTCATCGAAGGCTTTGTCTTGTGGCAAATTGAGCTTCCCAGCCATTGCCACTCTTCGCCACCATTGCCAGTCTGCGTCAGAAAGCGGCCAGCTTGATAGAGGAAGTGCATCAAGGTAGGCGAACCATGCGTTGCATAACGCATCATCCCAGAATGCTTTTTCACGACTTTTTTCCTGTCCAGAAACCGGTGTGCTATTTAACGTTATCTCATAAAAGCCCGTACTTACTCTGGCTTCCATTACCCCAGTATCGCTGTTAAGAATAACGCTGCGCTTTTCTTTGAACGCGTCAGGAAAGGCTAAACGTAACCAGCTTTCAGGCACTGACTGTGCCAAGCGTATTGCCACCGTGCTTTTTATCAGCTGCCCATCAAGCACTGCCAGCCATGGTCCATCGCCATTTTCGCTCTCATTAAAAATGGACGCACTACCAGCAGCAGTGAGCTCTGCACCTTTGCCACTTGCCAGTTTGTATTCGACTATACCGGTCTTAGGCTTACCATTTGTTGTATTCGAGCTCTCTGCCGATTTATCTGACGCACTGCGCCTATAGCCCACCTGCAAAGGAAATGCGATAGCGATACAAAGCCCAAGTGCTTGCTCGTCTAGTTCGTTAATATCAGGCTTAAAGCGTTGTGCTTTTCCATCATTATTTTGCACGTAGCGCGCATAACGGGAAGCTTGCTGTGTAAGCTGACTGCGCGTGATGCTATTAGCGTTTAGCAGCGCATCCATGACATTTGTTGCGCCGCCCACACTGACATTACTTTCGCTAAGGGCCACAACAAAAGGTGCGGCGTGGCGAAGCGCTTCGTTGTCATCAGCACTAAGTCCATCAATCCCTTGTTTAACGGTCAGCAATAAGTGGGCTAAATGGGGCTGACAGGGTAACTGGGCCAGCGCTCTTCCATAGGGAGTAATGCTGGATTGTGAGATAGCATTAACCCGCTGAAGCTTTTGTTGTGCGACCTGCTGCTGCGCTTGTGTAGGCTTCGTCAACAATGCCAAGGTATCTGGGCTACTGCCCCAGGCTAAGGTATCAAGCAAAAAGCTACTTAAGTCTTCCTTTTCAATTTGCGCCGCATTGTATTTGGCCAAACGCTCGAAGCTGCTTTTGCTACACAAACGATAGCAGGTTCCGGCCATTACACGCCCCGCGCGCCCCGCTCTTTGAATGGCGGATGCTTGCGAAATGCGCTGCTGGGTAAGCGCAGTTATGTCACTGGACGGATGATACTGAGCACTGTTTTCCCATAGGCTATCAATAACCACCGTCACGCCTTCAATGGTAAGACTCGTTTCAGCAATATTGGTAGATAATATGACTTTTCGTCTGCCTTGCGGGTCTGGCGTAATAGCGGCTTGTTGCACAGATTTACTTAACGCTCCATAGAGCATGTGAACGGCCATGTCCGCACTCTCAGCTAACCCTTTTATTTCTTTGGCAACAGCATTGATGCTTCCTCGCCCAGGAAGGAAAACCAAAATATCACCGTCGTGTTCGCCTACGGCCTGCTTTATGATATTGCAGGTTTTGGGTACTAACTCATGCGCCTGCACATCTTGTGTGTAGCGGATGTCAACGGGAAACATGCGCCCTTGCGTATTCAAGTTTACCACTGGCGGCACGCTATGCGCATTGAGCAACATTTGAAGGGGTGCTACATCCAAGGTAGCCGACATTACAACTAATCGTAAGTCATCGCGAAGCCCAGACTGTACTTCAAGCGCTAGTGCCAAACCGAAGTCACTGTGAATACTGCGTTCATGAAATTCATCGAAGACGATAGCGGCTACTCCATCAAGCTCAGGGTCTTGCTGAATCATGCGAGTCAGCACCCCTTCGGTTATGATCTCAAGCCGAGTGGCAGACGATGTTTTCGACTCCCCTTTAATGCGATAGCCAACCGTTTCGCCCACATTTTCATTTAATTGCTTAGCTAAATAGTCCGCAAGGTTTCTCACCACCACGCGCCGTGGCTGCATAAGTAATATTTTTCCTTTAAGCGATGATTTCAGCAGTGACAAAGGAAGTACGGTGGACTTTCCCGCGCCCGGAGGAGCCCCTATGATGACGTTGCTAGCGGCTACAGCTTCTTCAAGCGGCGTAACGAGTTCATAAGCGGGTAAGTGAGAAAACGGCTGTAACATAAAGGGCATAAAGGTGTTATAAGTTGATGTGTATAGTGTACCTGATTTGAGCAATGCACCCGAACCTCACTGCTATTTTTTTAGATTTGGCAAATAGCTCAATACTTGCGTCTTGTTTTGGAAATCGCAGGTAGCGCCATGATAAACTTAGGTTTATATGGGCATTAACGTGATGTACAAGCTAAAGGGCAAATTGGAAGGAGGAAAGCTATGCGAAGCTTTATTGGTTTAGATCTTAGCGCCACAGAAAAACTTGCTCTAGATAGCTGGCGCCAACAGGCATTGCCTGAAGTTATGCCCCGTCAATGGGTAAAAAGCGAGTATACCCGCTCTCGAAAGTCTACCAATGCGCGCTACGACAACACCAATAGCCAAGGGCCCGCGCAACCGTACGCAGTGCCGGCGGCGAACTTCCACATAACGCTTAGCTTTTTAGGTGAGATAAATCACCGGCAGCACGAAGCGTTGGTGTATGAACTCGATCAGCTTGTGAGCGAACCCTTTTCTCTAACCCTCGATGCGACGGGATTATGGAACGGCCCTAAGATACTCTTCGCTTCGCCGACAGATGCGCCAAAGGCGCTAGGTGAACTCGCCAAATTGTCGCGAAAAGCAGCCCGCAAGGCGGCAATAGAGGTAGAAAGTAGAGAATATAAGCCTCACGTTACGCTTGTTAGAAAGGCTACGTCGAGCTTGCCTCTTCCCCTTTACAGCCCCAATGTAGACGTTCACGTTTCGGCATTTCACCTTTTTGAGTCTGTCTCTACACCGCAAGGGGTAGTCTACCCTATCCGCCAGTCTTGGCCGTTAAAACACAATATGTCGGTAAGAGAAAAGCTGCGCCGAGGGATAACCGACGAGTAAAGGCAAACGCAATACCGTGCTGACTTGGGTAAATTGATGTCCATTTGACTCGCACCTTTTGAGCTTAAGACCTCATGTGATTATGAGTTATAGCAATTTAAGCTGGTTTAAAGTAGCGCGTCGCCTTTACAACACATGGCGGCACAGGTAAAAAGAAAGCCTGTTTTTTTATTCAAACTGCCCAAATGCAACAAACATTTAGATTAGTAATAGACTGCCCAGACCAAATTGGGCTCGTTGCCAGCGTGTCGCAATTTTTGGCCGACCATAACGCTACCATCGTTGAAGCAAGCCATCACACTGACTTACAAACCGGCCGCTTTTTCATGCGCCATGAAATTAGCACCGACTCGCTAAAGTTAGATCATCAAAGCTTTGTTAAAGAATTCACCCCGCTTGCTAACGAATATCAGATGAACTGGAAGCTGAGCGACTCCAGCAAAAAACAGCGCGTCGCTCTGCTTGCCAGCCTTGAGTCTCACTGTTTAGTTGACCTGCTTCACCGCTGGCACACAGGCGAACTACACTGTGATATTCCGGTTATTATTGGCAACCACCCGCAAATGAAACAGTTTGCAGACTGGTACAAAGTCCCTTTCCATTGGGTAGACTTTAAAGCGTTAGGGAAAGAAGCCGCTTTTGCGCAAATCACGACTTTACTTCAAGAATACAAAATTGATTTGACCGTGCTTGCCCGCTTTATGCAGATTTTACCTGATACGCTTTGCCAAGAATTGCAAGGTAAAGCCATTAACATTCACCACAGCTTCTTGCCGAGCTTTGCAGGTGCTAAGCCTTACCAGCAAGCCTATGATCGCGGCGTAAAGTTAATCGGCGCAACCTGTCACTACGTAACTAAAGATTTAGATGAAGGCCCTATTATTGAGCAAAGCGTTAAGCGTATTAGTCACAGCGACAGTGCAGCTGATATGGTGCGTAAGGGTAAAGATTGTGAAGTAACGGCATTAGCTCATGGCGTGCGCTACCACTTAGAAGACCGCGTGATTATTCACAGAAATAAGACCGTGGTGTTTGCGTAAGTTTTTACACTGATAAAATAAAAAAAGCCCGCGAGTAAACATTACTTTCGGGCTTCTCTTTACACTTTTTTCGCTTTATTTAGACATTCTTTTTTACGTTGTTAAATCCATCATCACCTAGCACCACTTGAAGTCTCGCTTTTATTACGGCTTCCTTATGAGGATAGTGAAAGTCGAACCCTTTACCGTTGCCGCTTTCCAAAATGACTCCAAGGTAATGGTGAGAAAAATTAAGCGCATAGATAGTATTGGCGTTCACCCTGAGGGGCTGGCGTTCAAGTCCCTGTAAAAAATGAAACACCACAAAATCACCATCTTTTTCTATCAATTTTTCAACGGGATATCTATTACCGAAGCGCCTGCTTCTTAAATAAGAGAAAAAGCCTATACATAGCCCAACACTACCTAGGGTAGCCGCGAGTTTAACTTCACCTTCTGCAGTGATATTTAAAATAAAAAGAGCCAGTAGAAATGCTGGAACACCAAGAAATAGTGCCTTGTCGATGGGTTTGCGTTGCATCGTCTTCCCTGTGAAAGTTTGATTCCCTTTAAAGACGCAATAAATCACAAAGCGGCTATGGTTTCAATACATCCACATTCTTGTCATTAGGTTAGTGCAGTTATCGGTCTGACATGAACTATTTTATGCTTCAAACAGGGCTGGTACGCATGGCACGTCTTAGCTTCATGTAATACCACAGGTTCGAGGCTGCAAACAGGGCTTCAGTAATGGCTAATCCCCACGTTTGCGTAATTATTCCGTACGCAGTGAAGTTGATGGAGCCAATGATCATGCATACCCTTAAACCCGCTTCCTTGCAGTGAAGTTCACCAAACCGGTACGCCATAAAAGTTAACACCGGCATAGCTTCAACTAACGATGTTTTACCGGTTAGGTTATTCACCGTCAGCACAATAACCATCATAGAGATTAATGTAATGTAGGTTGCCACAGGAGACAGAAGTTTTTGTTTTATTAAACGATAACTGGTACTCAGCCCCGCCACCGTAATTACTACAGCTCCTCCCCACGCTTGCTCGAAAACCAAAAGTGAGCCAATAGCAATACATAACCCTAAATTCAGTAGCAGTAATTTACGTTCAGTGTTCGACCAAAAGGAGGCCAAAGCGAATGCAACGGGAAACGCGTGAAGAAGTAATTCAAACATGATGATCACAGTAAAAAAGTCAGTGGTTTACGAGCTGCGGAAGACAGCTATTCAGAACGCGCGCAGTGTAATTTCCAACCAGCATAAAGCCAATCAAAATTTGACCAATTTCGACGAATTGCATATCAGCGCGATTTCTCTTCAAACCGCTGTACTGCAAGGAATTACGTTAAAGAGCATTTAACTTATTTTTACATTATCTTAAGATGGTTTTTGTCATAAAACGTATAGATAAAAACAGACAGGAAAACTCATGGGTAAATTTAAATCATCACTCACCGCTATGGCGGTTGTGGTTGCACTCGGTGCATGTTCAGAACAAAAAGCACCTGAGACCACCAGCACAGATGTACAAAATACAGCGACATCTCAACAAGCACAGTTTGATAACGTGCTGCTTCAAGAGTTTAAAGGCCCGTACGGTGGCGTGCCTGCTTTCGATAAAATGAATTTGGAAGATTTGAAGCCTGCGCTAGAAAAAGCCATGGAACTGAATCTTAAAGAGATCGAAGCCATCGCAAATAACGAAGCGCCACCAACGTTTGAAAACGTCATTGTTGAAATGGAGCGCGCAGGTGCAGAGCTTGGACGCGTATTCACGTATTACGGCATTTGGAGCTCAAACAAGTCTAGCCCTGAATTCCGCGAAATTCAGGCCGAGATGTCACCAAAACTGTCAGCTTTCTTCACTCAAATTACGCAAAATGAAAAACTCTTTGAAAGAGTGAAAGCGGTGTACGAGTCTGATGAACTGAAATCGCTCACGCCAGAAGAACAGCGTATTACGTGGATGACTTACAACAGCTTCGCGCGCAACGGTGCAACGTTAGATGGCGAAGCGAAAAAGCGCTATGCTGAAATTAACCAAGAACTTGCTACTCTGCACACCAAGTTTTCTAACAACGTGCTAGCAGACGAAGAAAACTACGTTACTTATATTACTGAAGACCAGCTTGACGGCCTACCCGCTTCGTTTGTAAAGGCAGCTAAAGCGGCAGCAGAGTCTCGCGGCGAAGAAGGTAAGTATGCGATTACCAATACGCGTTCGTCTATGGACCCGTTCTTGACCTACTCAACCAATCGTGAGCTTCGCGAAAAAGTATGGCGTACTTACTACAACCGCGGTGACAATGCCGACGAGTTTGATAACAATGACATTATCAAGCGCATCCTAACCCTTCGAGATGAGCGCGTTGAGCTGTTAGGTTACGAAAATTACGCACAGTGGCGTTTAGAAGATCGTATGGCGAAGAATCCAGAAAACGCCATGGATCTGATGATGAAAGTATGGCCTGCCGCTATTGCTCGCGTTGAAGAAGAAGTGGCCGACATGCAGGCCATTGCCGATGAAGAAGGTGCAGACATTACTATTGCGCCATGGGACTACCGCTTCTATGCAGAAAAAGTGCGCCAAGCGAAGTACGACCTAGATTCAAACGAAGTAAAGCAGTACTTACAGCTTGATAAGCTGCGCGAAGCGATGTTTTACGTTGCAGGTCGCTTGTTCAACTTCAACTTCACACCTGTTGAAGAAGGCAAAGTACCCGTTTTCCACGAAGACGTGAAAGTATGGGAAGTAACTGACAAAGACAGCGGTGAGCATATCGGTCTTTGGTACCTTGACCCATTCTCACGCCAAGGTAAACGCTCTGGTGCTTGGGCAACGACGTATCGCTCTTACACCACGTTCGATGGTAAGAAGACCGTATTGTCTTCAAACAACTCGAACTTCGTGAAAGGTGCTGATGGCGAAGCTACACTTATTTCGTGGGATGATGCTGAAACCTACTTCCATGAATTTGGTCATGCCCTTCACTTCTTAGCGTCTGACGTAGAATACCCGTCTTCGCATTCTGGCGTACGCGATTACACTGAGTTCCAGTCTCAGTTATTAGAGCGCTGGTTGACCACCGATGAGGTAATCAACACCTATCTGGTTCACCATGAAACAGGCGAGCCAATTCCAGCAGAACTAGTTGAAAAGATTAAGAAGGCCTCAACCTTTAATGAAGGCTTCAAAACCACTGAGTACATGGCTTCTGCCATTATGGACCTGAAGTATCATACTACCGATCCTAGCAAGATTGACCCTGATACTTTTGAGCGTGAAGAGCTTAAGAAGCTTGGTATGCCAGAAGAAATCGTTATGCGTCACCGTTCACCTCACTTCGGTCACGTGTTCTCGGGTGAAGGTTATGCTGCGGCCTATTACGGCTACATGTGGGCAGAAGTTCTTACAGCTGACGCAGCAGAAGCCTTTATGGAAGCACCGGGTGGTTTCTACGATAAAGAAGTAGGCGATCGCTTAGTGAAATATCTATTCGCCGTACGTAACGCAATGGATCCAGCTGAAGCATATCGCAAGTTTCGTGGTCGTGACGCCAAGGTAGACGCATTGATGCGTGACCGTGGTTTCCCTATTCCTAAGGAAAGCAAAGAGTAAGTTAACGCACTTACCCTTCCTAGGTCCTGTTGTTATTCGCTGTACATCAAAGAGCAACAGGCCCTAGCTGTGGCTAATTAAATATTTAGCTTCAGTACGCCATTGGCCCTCTTGCTTTCTTCGTAAAGCAGAGGGCTTTTTTATAACTGACGTTTTTGTAAAGCCTCATCTTTCTATTGACCTATTGGTCAATTATGCTTCACAATCTCTTTGCCCTAGCAAAAAGTATAAACCTTGCAGGGAAAAGGTCGATAACTTGTCTGCGCTTTAAAAATAACAATAGCACTAGCGTAAGAATCAGAGAGTAGTACTGACCCGCCTAGGACTCATTATCAGACGTTGCTGTGCCTGCAATGCCACGTCACCCTTGATCATAAATTTCAGCATTAACTTACGTGGTCGAAAGTCATGACTTTCAGTATAAAACAAAAACTCATTATTTCTCTTATTGTGGCGGTGCTCGCTGCTGCTATTCTTGTAGGTTCTATTAGCCAATGGATTGCCCGTGACCTCGTTAAAGAGAACATGGAAGAACTTCAGCTTCCTTCATTACTTAAACAGGTTGGTAACCGAGTGGACAGGGAAGCAAGTGTAATGCTTACCGTTGCTCACGGCATTGCTTCTAACCCCGACATTCTTGCCTGGTCGTCGGCAGGCGCAGATAGCGCTGGCGAACGCCGTCTCCTTAGCTATTTAAGTAATATCGTTGAATTTAACGATTTAACGGTAGCCTCATTTGTAGACAGAACCACCTACAAATATTGGAACCAAGATGGTTTCTTGCGGGTGCTACAAAATGATGAATTTGATGGGTGGTTTTTCGCTTACAAAAATAGCGGCGAACCAATTTCACTAAGCCTATACAACGAACCGGGCCAAGGTTACCGACTTTTTGCGAATTACCAGCAAGTAAACGGCAGAGGTATGTCGGGTGTCGCTAAATCGGTCGATGAGCTGCTAGATATCATCAATGCGGTGAAAATTGCGCAAACCGGCTTTGTCTTTCTTGTTGACGGAAACGGCACCATTATCGCTCATCCCAATACCGAGTTATTAGGAAAGGCTAAGTTAGCGTCCATAAGCGATTCAAGCACATCAGGGCAACTACTCAATCGTCAGGGCTTTGCTATGGCCACCAGCGACGCGGCAGGCGACACGCAACTGTTTGCCAGTACCTATGTGGAAAAAGCCGGTTGGTACGTGGTTGCACAAGTACCCGAGCATGAGCTTTACGCATCGCTAAATGCAGGCAGCCGCCAGATTATTATTTGGGCTTTGGTGATAGCAGGCGCTTTCGCACTTATTGGTATTTGGCTAGCAGGCACGCTTACTAAGCCACTTGAATCACTGGCCGATGTTTTCCAGCAGCTTGGCAGAGGACAAGGCGACTTACGCTCTCGTATTCCTATGCCAGAACAAAAGGAAATTGCCCGATTAGTGGAAGGGTTCAATAACTTTATTGATCACCTTCACGGCACCATTTCGCAAGTGGCGAAAACAAGTCACGCACTAAAGGCGTCAGCACAAGATGTTGCGAAGCAGTCTCATCAAACAGAAAACTCTACCAAGAGCCAGCGCGATCAAACCTTACAGGCGGCAGCCGCGCTAACAGAGATGGGCAGTACGGTAAATGAAGTAGCCCAGTCAGCTACCCATGCTGCGCAAAATGCGAATATGGCTACAACTAATTCCGCTCACGGTCGAGAAATTACCCAACGTGCAGTACACGCGATAAACGGTCTTTCGGGTCAAATTCAAGATGTGTCTCGGGTTATTCAATCACTAGATGAACACACCGCAGCCATTGGCGGTATCCTCGATACAATTCGAGGTATTTCAGAGCAAACCAATTTACTTGCGCTAAATGCTGCTATAGAAGCAGCTCGGGCTGGCGATCACGGCCGAGGCTTCTCAGTCGTTGCTGATGAGGTGCGAACACTTGCACAACGTGCCGCTCAAGCGACTGATGAAATACAGGTGAAGATCGATAAGTTCCAGCAAGACTCTAAATCTGCCGTTTCGCAAATGGAGTCAAGTCGAGCACGCACAACCGATGTGGTAACCGCAACCAATGAAATAGACAAATTGCTTCAAGATATCGCCGAAGAGATTGCTCACATTAATGATGTGAACACGCAAGTGGCGACGGCTACGGAAGAGCAAGCCACGGTGGTTGAAGATATCAGTCGAAACATTAATGACATTAGTGCATCAAGTGAAGAAACCCTGAATGCGACTAAGATATTGGTTAGCGTGAGTGACAAGCTCGATGAACTGGCGCAAGAACTCTCGTCTGAAGTGAGCAGATTTAAGCTATAAGTTTACTTATGCCTTATGAATGGCAAAGCGGTGAGATAACACAACCTTATGCGCCACCATTTAGAAAGTGATGGCGTATTCTACTTTTACTTGATTGTCACGGCTGGAACGCCATGGCAATTGCATTGATGCTCCTTCACTTTCCCACGACTCTCTCATAGCTCCAACAGTAAGAAGGTGCTTGTCTTCCTTGAATGGAATTTCTACGTAAAGGCCTGCTGATGTACTGGTAGGCAGACGAATTGTATCGGCAACCGGAATGCTCATCTCATGACGGGGGCGTACTTTATGGCTTAACCCCAACCGATAATCACCTCTATCCCACCAGCTAACCACTTCAAATTCGTGGCTTCTGACACGCTGAGACATAACACCGTAGTCAAGCAACCCTTTGTTGTAATGGACAATGGCTTCAACGTTAAACATTGGCGCCAGTTTTTGGCTAAATGCAAGTTGATACTGCTTTTGTTTGCAGCCTTTGAACTTAATTTTATTCTTAGTGAGAGTTAGGGAAAACGTATCGTCACTGTCTGAATATTTGTTGAGCCATTCTTGTGCCTTTTCGACCACAGAGGCATTAGCTGCACCCGCCAATAAAAAACATGGACAAAAGCACATTGCTAAAAAGGACTGGTTTAAACGTCTCATTTTTCGCTGCCTCTCAAATTGTGGTTGGCTACAACTTATTCGATCACAATTTCAGTATAGACAGGAAAGTAGGCAGTTGGGTATTAGCCATTTTACTAACATCGACTAAAAGATAACTTTAAAAGAACAGCTGCTGACAATGAAAGAGCGCTTATTCACAACCGTGAATAAGCTTGGGGGGATTGGCTGCCAGACTTCAATCAGCTCGCTTTTTTATAGCGTTGCTCGTTACGGCGTTACCTGTTTTGGCGCTACTTGTTATGGCATCACTCTGGCGCTAGACAACGATGCTTTGCGCCCTTCCGTAGCTTCTTCGCTGAACCAATATGTGCCGCTATTATCCACGCATATGCCTTCAACTTGTTTATATTGCTCAAGCGGCCATACATCAAGAAGGGCAAAGTCGCTTGATACTTGAGCCATGAAAGTAGCAAAGTTTCCAAATGGATCTGATTTGTAGCCGGTGATAACAAACCTATTTTGGTGCTGATCGAAGTCTACCCCAGTTACCACGCCCGGCAGTCCATCAATGGACGCAAACGTACTAATGGTTTGCTCAGCTTCGTCTTCGTTCACTTTATAGATATGGGTTATACCAGTTTTCCAACTTTTAGAAAAAAGAAGCAGGTCATCGCCATGCTTAACCATCGCCTCTGAGTCAAAATCATGTGCATAAGGAATGTTATTCGAAGCGTCATTACCCTCGTATTTCAATGTAATAGAGGTGATGTCATTCACATTTGAGCGGTTTACTTTATGTATTTCGACCTGCTCTCTTTTGCCTTTATTGTTTCCCACATCCGCAATGTAAAACGATGAAGCGTCAGCGGTTATTGCTTCCCAGTCTTTATTGGTGAGCGGTAAGCGCGTTCGTTCAATAATTTCACCCTGGTAATTTATACGATAAATGATGGGAGCATTACCTGAGTCATTTAATGAGTACATGCCGTCCGTTTCGCAAAATAGACCCGATGTTTCTGAAAGTTCTTCCGGCAACTCAACGATATTTTTTATTTGTAACTGTGCAGAAGGGATGGGATATTGAACTGCGCATGCCGATGCTAGTACAAGCGATGCTGATAAAGCCGCGAATTTAAAGTGAGTGTTCAATGAAAGGCTCCGAAAAGAACGATAAGTGACGAATAATATCAAACCTACCCACTCTCTAACATGCATTTTAGTGCGCTAAATAAGGTCTATTGGTCTAAACTTTTAGCCCAAGCGTATATCGCTATAAACTTAGGTTGGCCTAAAGTCTCTGTATGACAAATGTTTAGGCTGATATACCATGGAATAATATCAACACGTTAAGGACTCACTTTGTCAGACCCGCTTCTTTCACTCGTTGCAGTTGGATTGCTGTCAATTACCTGCCAATACTTAGCCTATAAGGTTAGGCTCCCTGCTATTTTACCGTTGTTAATTGTCGGTATTGTGGTTGGCCCTGTTTTTGGCGTGCTCAACGCGGACGACTTATTCGGTGATTTGCTGTTTCCTGTCGTTTCTCTCTCTGTTGCCATTATTCTTTTTGAAGGGTCACTGACGCTGAAGTTCAGCGACATCGCGGGTCATGGGAACATGGTTCGAAACCTTTGCTCTGTGGGCGTGGTTGTAACCTGGCTTGTCGCAGCCACTGCAGCGCACTACAGTCTTGATCTTACTTGGCAGCTATCCTTCCTATTCGGAGCCATTGTTACCGTAACAGGCCCCACGGTTATAGTGCCCATGCTCAGAACCGTGCGACCGAAAACGAATTTGGCCAATATCTTACGCTGGGAAGGGATTGTCATAGACCCTATCGGCGCTCTGCTCGCCGTACTGGTTTTCGAGTTTATCGTTGCATCGCAAGAAACCGCCATTACCCATACGCTAATAGCGTTTGGCAAAACCATTGGAATTGGCTCCGTACTTGGTCTCGCTTCTGGCTATCTGCTTGGTCTGTCTATTCGCAAAGACTGGATACCGCACTATTTGCTTAACACCGCAGTGTTAACCGTTATTCTGGGTGTATTTGCAGCGTCTAATTATGTTGCGCACGAGTCTGGCCTTTTGGCCGTTACCATATCTGGTATGGTACTGGCCAATATGAAGGACGTAGACGTAGAAGACATTCTTGAATTTAAAGAAACCCTCAGTGTTTTACTTATTTCAGGCTTATTTATTCTGCTTGCCACGCGTTTGAACTTACAATCGGTAGTGGATGTAGGTTGGGGCTCCGTTGTAGTGCTTGCCGCCATTATGTTTGTGGCTCGGCCTTTGTCCGTATTGGCGTCCTCCGTTGGTACCGGACTCAAGTTAAACGAATTAGCCTTGCTAAGCTGGATTGCACCTCGAGGTATTGTTGCAGCGGCGGTATCAGCCCTTTTCTCTTTAAAGCTTGAAGAAATTGGCTATGAAGGCGCGGGTATTATCGTTCCTATTGTCTTTATGGTGATTATTGCAACAGTGGTGGTACAGAGCCTTACTTCACGCACTGTTGCGTCACTACTTAAGGTGAGAGCGCCTGCGCCAACTGGCTATCTGATTTTCGGTGGCAGCAAATTCAACCGCGCCTTAGCGACAGAAATGATAAACCAAAAGCTAGACGTTACCATTGCAGATACTAACTGGGACGCAATAAGAGAAGCGCGTATGAAGGATATCCCAGTATATTTTGGCAACCCAATGTCTGACCATGCAGCGCGACATCTTGATCTGAATACATTCGGTACCGTGCTGATTATGTCGCCTTATAAGCAGCTTAACCCACTTATTGCTTATCACTTTGAATACACGATGGGCAAAGACAAAGTATGGGCGCTGACAAATAACGAACAATCTACGCGACCAAGTCACCAAGTTAGCGAACAATACGCGAAAAAACTTACTCTGTTCGATGAAGGCGTTACTTATGGGTATTTAGCATCGGCCATTGCCCGTGACTCAATGGTGAAGACCACCCGTTTATCTGAAGAGTTTACTTACGAGCAGTACATTAAACAGTATGGTGAGCGCGCTACACCTCTCATTGCGATCAACGCTGAAGGTAAGAGCTATACTTTTATCAACGGTAACAGTATTCAGCCTAAAGCAGGATGGCGTGTGATTAGCTTGATTGAACCAGAACGAAAAGAAGAAAAAGTAGAAGTGTAAAAGTAAGAAAACCTCCTGCCCACAGGCAGGAGGTCTCTCCCTGGAAAACGCGCAACGCAGTGCCCTTTTTAAAAGGTGCATATTTATTTGGATTTTACTGTTGTTACGCTGTCGCACACTTTATAGCAAGCAGCGAACCAACTTTGACAATCCTTGTATAATCAAATAGATAGCTAAAAACCAAGTCCCTATTCATTATCTTTTAGCTGTCACAGCGCCTAATTTGGTGCATCAGACGCACAAATGCGGGGTTCCTTTTTTGTTCAATAACAACGAGTTGCTGTTTTTGACTGACGGCATTTAACGAATACTGCGATGTATACACGCTAAAGTAGAATCTAACGCGCCGCTGTTATCCTGTAGTACCTTTTTACCGGCCATTCCCGCTTTTTCAGCTTTACTGGGTGATTCAAGCCATTCTTGTACCGTTGAAGAAACGCGAGAAGCATCTTCTACAATGCTTAATGCGCCACATTCTTTTAAATAGTCGCAGATAACAGGGTTATTATAGGTGTGTGGCCCCATCATTATTGGCAACGAGAATGCTGCCGGCTCAAGGGCATTATGGCCGCCTCTATCGGCAATAGAGCCGCCAACAAAGGCAAATGTTGCTACCGCATAAGCATGATTTAACTTACCCATTTCATCCAACAGGATAACGTTCACATCGTCTGGAACGTTATCCACCTCTGAACTTTTGACGAAGTTCAGATTATGCCTTTCAAGTAATTTTGCTACGGCTTCAAAACGCTCTGGATGGCGAGGGACAATAATCACCCGTAGTTGAGGGCTCTCTTTCCATAAAACCTTTGCAGATTCAACGATAACGCTCTCTTCAGGTTCGTGCGTGCTGCCTGCAACTAGTATTGGCCTTGCACCCTTAGCTAACCCAAGAAAATGTGCAGAAGAGCTCGCTGTATTTGCGGCTTGATCAAACTTAATATTATTCGTGAGGGTTAGCTTATCTTGCGCAACACCAAGCCATGCATAATTATCATAGTCTCTCTGCCCTTGAGCACATACGTGAGATAGCTTAGCCAACATAGGGTTAAATAGCTGTCCGATTTTTTTATAACGTTTAGCCGAGCGCTCAGTCATGCGAGCATTTATTACCATAACGGGAATATTTCGCTTCCAGCACACGTGAATTAGGTTTGGCCATAGTTCAACTTCTGTAATCATTACTGCTTTGGGCTTAATGCGTTTCAGCATTGAAGACATAGTCAGCGACAAATCATAAGGCAGATAGAAATGGTGAACGGTGTCTTTGAATATATCTCGAACGCGAGCAGAGCCTGTAGATGTGGTTGTAGTAACGGTTATTTGCGCGTCTGGCTCGTGTTGCATTATTCGCTTTATTACGCATGAAGCAGCCACGACTTCCCCCACTGAAACACAGTGAAACAAATAGCCATTCTGCTTGAGCGGCTTTGGGACTATACCAAAACGCTCAAATCTCCCTCGATGCGAGTCATCGCTTGCTTTCGTGGCTTTTATCAATAAATGAATAAATGCGAAGGGAATCGCAATCGCCAATACAAGCGAATATCCCCACCGGCAGAGCGTTTCAAGTAGAGTAGGTTTATAGCCACGTGTATTGGCAACAACCATAAATACATCCTTTTTGATACAGATACTTCGACGGCACGACTACAAGTGATCGACTATCGATGTTGAATTATGCTTTTCAAATACGGTGTGCTGGGCACTGCGGAAACACCCACTTCCAGCGTTAAGCAGGTAATTCTAGCTATCTAGTGCCGCAGTTCCCGATAGATTCTTTCGACATTGTAGTGGCTAAATAGCCCGCGTCTAGGGCAAAGCGACCTATACGTAAGTAAATAGTGTATTTGAGAAAGGCAATAATATATTGATCACTCGCTTTATGCGTATAGTGGTGTTTAAACAGCAGGGTGTTACCACAACCATATAAGAAAAGCCGCAAAAAACGGTCTTAAATACAAAAGCAGCGTATACAGAATATTAAATAAATTTTAAGGAAGGCATTTGAGTATACGCGTTCTTCACATTGAACTTGGCATACATCTTCACGGTGGCGCAGAACAAGTTGCATACCTCATCAATGCGTTAGAGCACCATGATGATATATCACTTCACTTGGTTTGCGCTGAAGACAGTGAGATTCGTCATACGGCTTTTGGGCATTGTGAAACGCATACCATTAAGTATGCCGGTGAGTCAGACTTCCTATGTGTAAAGCGTTTACTGGAAGTCGTAAATGGGGTTAACCCAGATATTATTCATGTACACAGCGAACGGGGTTCGGATGTATGGGGTGCCATGCTCGCCAAAATTTCAGGTGTGCCTACGGTTTGCACAAGGCGAATAGATAACCCCGAAACTCACTTTTCATTTTATAAGTACAAACAATTCGATGCAGTTATCAGCGTATCTGAAGGTGTGAGGAAAGTGGTTTCACTACATTGTGAAGGCGTAGAACATCAGCGCGTTATATATCCAGCAGTAGACTTAACAGAGTATTCCCAACGCAAAGATAGCGGTTGGCTGCGACGTACATTCTCTATTCCTGAAGACCATATCGTCATTGCAAACTTCGCTCAGTACACATCTCAAAAAGGGCAAGCGGATATCATTTTGGCTATGCACGATGTATTGAACAAGCATGAAAATGTAACCTGTTTATTGTTTGGCGAGGGAAATCTAAAAGAGAGCTATCAATCACTTATAGAACGCCATAAGCTAGACGAGCATGTGAAGCTTTGCGGTTTTACAAAAGAGGTAGCCAAAATACTCCCTAATGTAGATATTCTGGTTCATCCTTCCTATTCAGAGGGTTTAGGCGATATTTTACTTCAGGCAGGTGCTAATAAATGTGCAGTGTTATCTAGTCCTGTGGGGGGAATACCCGAAGTTATCAAGCATAAGGAGACAGGTGTAATGGTAGCGCCGGGAGATATTGACGGAATTGGGGAGAGCTTAATTAGTCTAATTGAATCCCCTGATGAAAGAGCACAATATGGAGAGGCTTTGTATAAGCTTGTCACAAGTAAATTTGGTATAGAAAGGATGTCCAAAGCCTACGCTGATTTATACAAGACGCTAGTCTTCACCGGCGCTGATAATGAACACGCTTAAGCCTATGGAAGCACGTTAAAGAAACTGCAGATACAAAAAAGCCGCTCGAGAGCGGCTTTTTTAAGACTTGAAAAAAGTTAGCGATTAAACGCCAGCTTTCTCAACAACGTCAACTAGCATCCAAGATTTGCTCTTAGATAGTGGGCGACATTCACGTACTGTTACTACGTCACCTTTATTGCATACGTTGTTTTCGTCGTGGGCGTGAAGCTTAGTAGAGCGCTTGATGAACTTCCCGTAGATTGGGTGCTTAACAAAACGTTCAACTACAACAGTGATAGACTTATCCATCTTGTTGCTAACCACACGACCTTGTACTGTACGAATTTTTTGCTCAGTCATTACGCATCAGCCTTTTGAGTCAGAATGGTTTTAACACGCGCGATGTTACGACGTACTTTTCTCAACTGATCAGTTTTTTCAAGCTGACCTGTTGTGTGCTGCATGCGTAGGTTGAACTGTTCGCGTAGCAGGTTAATCAACTCTGCGTTCAGCTCTTCTACGCTCTTTTCTTTCAGTTCAGTCGCTTTCATTACATCACCGTCCGAGTTACAAAGGTTGTTTTAAATGGCAGTTTAGCCGCTGCCAATTCAAACGCTTCGCGTGCAAGATTTTCAGGAACACCTTCCATCTCGTATAGCACACGACCAGGCTGAATTTGGCATACCCAGTACTCAACGTTACCTTTACCTTTACCTTGACGCACTTCTAGAGGCTTCTCAGTAATTGGCTTGTCAGGGAAAACTCGAATCCAAATTTTACCTTGACGCTTAACGTGACGAGTCATAGCACGACGCGCTGCTTCGATTTGGCGCGCAGTCATTCGACCACGACCAACTGCTTTAAGGCCGTAAGTACCAAAGGCAACAGTATTACCCGCTGCTAAGCCGCGGTTGCGACCTTTGTGCATCTTACGGAACTTCATGCGTTTTGGTTGTAACATGATTAGCCCTCTCGCTTAGCGTTGCGGCCTTTCTTCTTAGGTTGAGCAGCTGGTGCTTGCTCTTGAGTTGTAGGTAGACCACCTAGAACTTCACCTTTGAAGATCCATACTTTAACGCCGATGATACCGTAAGTAGTTGACGCTTCAGAGGTTGCGTAATCGATATCCGCACGGAAAGTGTGCAGAGGAACGCGACCTTCACGGTACCATTCAGAACGTGCAATCTCTGCTCCGCCCAAACGGCCGCTAACTTCAACTTTGATACCTTTCGCGCCTAGACGCATTGCGTTTTGTACTGCGCGCTTCATAGCACGACGGAACATAACACGACGCTCTAGCTGGCTAGAGATGCTGTCAGCTACTAGCTGGCCATCTAGCTCTGGCTTACGTACTTCAGCGATGTTGATCTGAGCTGGCACGCCGGCTAGCTTAGATACGTAGTTACGCAACTTCTCTACGTCTTCACCTTTCTTACCGATTACAACGCCTGGACGAGCAGTGTGAATAGTCACACGGATGCTCTTAGCAGGACGCTCGATCACGATTTTAGAAAGTGAAGCGTTCTTTAGTTGCTTAGTCAGATACTGACGTACCTGATGATCGTTATACAGGTTGTCTGCATAGTCTGCAGTATTAGCGTACCAGGTAGAAGTCCATGGTTTGCTGATACCCAGGCGTATACCTGTAGGATGTACCTTCTGTCCCATTATCTACTCCTAGTTATCCGCTACAACCACAGTGATGTGACTGCTGCGCTTGAAGATACGATCAGCACGGCCTTTAGCACGTGGCTTGATACGTTTCATAGTTGGACCTTCGTCAACGAAAACTTTAGACACGCGTAACTCGTCGATGTCTGCGCCTTCGTTGTGCTCTGCGTTAGCAATCGCAGATTCCAATACTTTCTTTACTAGCGCTGCGCTTTTCTTCGGGCTGTACGCAAGAAGCTCTAGAGCTTTCTCAACGTGCATTCCGCGAATTTGATCCGCAACCAAGCGTGCCTTTTGAGCCGACGTGCGGGCAAAACGGTGTTTAGCTAATGCTTCCATCTTCCTACCCCTTAACGTTTAGCTTTCTTATCCGCGACATGGCCGCGGTAAGTACGCGTTGGCGCAAATTCGCCCAACTTGTGGCCGACCATTTCGTCACTAATAATGACAGGTACATGTTGGCGACCGTTATGGACCGCAATGGTCAACCCAATCATATCTGGGATGATCATAGAACGACGAGACCAAGTTTTGATTGGTTTACGTTCGTTCTTTTCCACTGCAGCCTCTACCTTCTTCAGCAAGTGAAGGTCAATAAAAGGACCTTTCTTGAGAGAACGTGGCATGGTGAATCCTCGCTATTACTTGTTTCGACGACGTACGATAAGCTTATCAGTACGCTTGTTGCTTCGGGTTTTCTTACCTTTGGTAGGAACACCCCAAGGAGTTACTGGGTGACGACCGCCTGATGTACGACCTTCACCACCACCGTGTGGGTGATCAACCGGGTTCATGGCAACACCACGAACGGTAGGACGAACACCACGCCAGCGTGTAGCACCAGCTTTACCTAGTGAACGAAGCATGTGCTCTGCATTGCCAACTTCACCGATAGTGGCGCGGCAATCAGATAGAACTTTACGCATTTCGCCAGAGCGTAGACGTAGGGTAACGTAGTTTCCGTCACGTGCTAGGATCTGAGCATAAGCACCAGCAGAACGTGCGATTTGCGCACCTTTGCCAGGCTTCATTTCAATTGCGTGTACAACAGTACCTACAGGGATGTTACGCATAGGTAGAGTGTTACCAGACTTGATCGGAGCGTCCGAACCAGACTGGATTGCATCACCTGCTTGCATACCCTTAGGAGCCAGAATGTAACGACGTTCACCGTCTGCGTACAATACTAGTGCAATGTTTGCAGAACGGTTTGGATCGTATTCTAAACGCTCAACTTTAGCTGGAATGCCGTCTTTGTTGCGTTTAAAGTCGATTACACGGTAGTGTTGCTTATGACCACCACCAATGTGACGAGTGGTAATACGACCATTGTTGTTACGACCGCCAGATTTGCTGTTCTTTTCAAGCAAAGGTGCGTACGGTGCACCTTTGTGCAGGTCAGGATTTACGACCTGAACAACGTGACGACGACCGGCAGAAGTTGGCTTAGCTTTCAATAATGGCATTTCTAATCCCCTTCTTACTCAGCACCACCGACAAAGTCGATGTCCTGACCTTCTTTAAGAACCACGTAGGCCTTTTTCCAGTCGCTGCGCTTACCGAAAGACATGCCGTGACGCTTGGTTTTACCCTTAACGTTCACAGTACGAACACCTTCAACTTCAACTTCAAACAGTTTTTCAACTGCAGCTTTGATTTCGGCTTTGTTCGCGTCTTTAGCTACTTTAAATACAACTGTGTTGTTCGCTTCAGCAGCCATTGTAGACTTTTCTGAAACGTGAGGTGCTACTAGCACCTTCAGTAGACGTTCTTCTTTCATGCTAACGCCTCCTCAAGTTGTTTAACCGCATCAGCAGTCATTAGCACTTTTTCAAATGCAATCAAGCTCACTGGGTCGATGCCTGCTACGTCACGTACGTCAACTTTGTACAAGTTGCGCGCCGCTAGGAACAAGTTCTCATCAACTTCAGGAGTAACGATTAGAACGTCATTTAGTTCATATTCGTTAAGTGCAGAAATAAGAGCTTTAGTCTTAGGTGCGTCAACACCGAACTTCTCTACAACAACCAAACGGTCTTGACGGATTAGTTCAGACAGGATGCTCTTGATCGCACCGCGATACATTTTCTTGTTAACTTTTTGGTCAAAGTCACGAGGCTTTGCTGCGAAAGCACGGCCACCGCCAACCCAAATTGGGCTACGGATTGTACCAGCACGAGCACGGCCAGTACCTTTTTGACGCCATGGCTTCTTACCGCCACCACGAACTTCAGCGCGAGTTTTCTGCGCTTTTGTACCCTGACGAGCACCTGCACCGTAAGCTACAACTACCTGGTGTACCAGGGCTTCGTTGAATTCACGTCCAAAGGTCGCTTCGGATACTTCAAGAGCGCTTTGCGCGTCTTTCAATGTTAATTCCATCAGTTCACTCCCCAGACGTTACGCTTTAACAGCTGGCTTTACGATTACATCGTTGCCAGTTGCGCCAGGTACGGCACCTTTAACTAGGATAAGGCCGTTCTCTACGTCAACACGTACAACTTCCAAAGACTGAGTAGTCACTTGCTTGTTACCAAGCTGACCAGCCATTTTCTTGCCTTTGAATACTTTACCTGGTGATTGGTTTTGACCAATTGAACCAGGAGCACGGTGTGACAAAGAGTTACCGTGTGTCATACGCTGAGAACTGAAGTTCCAGCGCTTGATAGCACCTTGGAAACCTTTACCTTTTGATGTACCAGTTACATCAATTTTCTTAGTGTCGTTAAAGATTTCAACAGTGATTTCACTGCCTACTTCAATATCGGCACCTTCGTTTTCTTCTAGGCGGAATTCTACTAGAGTGCGTCCAGCTTCAACACCAGCTTTAGCAAAGTGACCTGCTTCAGCTTTGTTGATGCGGTTAGCTTTCTTAGTTCCAGCAGTAACCTGAAGAGCGCGATAACCGTCAGTTTCCTCAGTACGAAGCTGAGTAACGCGGTTTGGGGTCGCTTCAATAACAGTCACAGGGATAGACGTACCATCTTCAGTGAAGATGCGAGTCATACCCACTTTACGACCGACTAGACCAATCGCCATTGTTATAACCCTCTCTTATTAGCCCAGGCTGATTTGAACATCAACGCCAGCAGCCAAGTCCAAACGCATCAACGCGTCAACTGTTTTATCAGTTGGCTCGATGATGTCTACCAAACGCTTGTGAGTACGGATTTCATATTGATCACGCGCGTCTTTGTTAACGTGCGGAGAAATCAGAACTGTATAGCGTTCTTTGCGAGTAGGTAGAGGAATAGGACCACTTACCTGAGCACCAGTGCGTTTCGCAGTTTCAACGATTTCAGCCGTAGACTGATCGATCAACTTGTGATCAAACGCTTTCAAACGAATGCGAATTCTTTGATTTGGCATCGATTAAGCTCCAATCGAAAGAACAAAAAAATTCACCCTTTCTCTTCCATTTATTCCGGAAAGAAAGGATGTGCGTAAACCGATGGTTCCCAATCGGAACCCTGTTCTTTTTTCTAGCACGCCAGCAACAGGCTAATCAGTGATGATGAATCCGTTACTTCGGCGACCACCCTAAAAGCAGTGAGGTCGCGGCTAAAAATTACGTGCCCTAATTGGGCAGTGGGCGCGAATTATACAGAAAGGCAGAAGCAATGCAAGAGGCAGTTTGCTTTTTATACACATATTTTTACGCTATACCAGTGTATGTAACTGTCTATAAGTAGTATTGTTGCTTTCGTGGTATAGGTATATCTTGTTACCCTAGCTTAACAGGCACTTGTAACGCCAAATGCATAAAGGACTAGGCGCCAACATTATTAGTAGTGAGAATATGGAAGTAGTGAATAACCAGCAAACTTTTGCACAAATAAAACGCATTCTAAATAACCACTCCACGTTACTGGATGCATATGGTTTATTAGAGCCAATTATCCTCGGTTTGTTTGATGCCCAGCGTATGAGTATTTTTCAACGTCGACGTCAGCATCAAGATTTGGTCGCGAGATTTAAAACGGGTAAAGAGACGCTGGAAATAAAAGTGCCAATTAGCCCAATGTCGATTGCTGGTTATGTTGCCCTATCACAAAAGGCTGTGGTTATTGACGACCCGTATAATCCTGCACTACTTCAAAGCATTCACCCTCGCCTGCGCTTCGCCGACAAGTTCGACAAAGACAATGACTTTAAAACCCAGAACATTTTATGCGTACCTATAATGAATGCGGGCGTGTTGATGGGTGTTATCCAAATCATCAACAAAGTCAGTGGTGGTTTTACTGAAGAAGATTTAAAGCTAGGCAATGCCCTTGCACTTATTCTTGGCGACAAGTTCAGATTTGAATTAGGTGGCACAAACAACCCTTTCGATCTACTAGTCCACAAAAGCTTATTAGACGAAGCTACATTAAACGATATTCAAAGTTCTACTCCAGACATTCGCGCTCTTATACAGCGTCTTGTATCGGAACACCGCATCTCTGAAGAAGAAATTGGCAACTCGCTTTCTATTCACTATCAGGTGCCTTTTATTCCTTATTTACCTGATAAGTATCACAGGTTCGAAAATGAAAGCCGTCTGAATGTTTCTTATTTAAAAAGAAACTATGTGGCTGTCATTGCCGATGCCCATGACAAGCCCATAGTATTGATGGCTGAACCTAATAATGCGGCGCTACTTATGGAAATAGAGAGCGCCATGGGTATTGATAGCTACGAGATAGCTGTCAGCCTACCAAGCTTAATTCTTCAATACCTGGGTGAAAATAGCGGTGGCGGTGGCCCCGGCGAGATGAGTGATATTCTCGACGAGATTGGTACATCAACTGAAGATAACGACGACCAGGTCGATGAACTTTCTGACGACGCCCCTGCTGTGGTGCGCTTAGTAAGCCGTATTCTGCACGATGCAAAAAGACTCAACGCGTCAGATATTCATATAGACCCAGAGAAAAATGCGCCCACTCGTGTACGTATGCGCGTGGACGGTGTGTGCCGCGACATGAACCAAGTGCCTAATTCGCACCACAGTGCGGTTATTGCACGCATAAAGATAATGTCGAATTTGAACATTGCCGAAAAACGCGTACCTCAGGATGGCAAACTCGCGTTTAGAATGAATGGTCAACTTGTTGAAGTTCGTGTTGCCACCATTCCTACGGTTGCCGGTGAAGGTGTGGTTATGCGTATTCTGGCATCTGGCGGTGCGATGCCTATTGATAAGATGAACTTGGCACCGAACAACCGTGCGCGTTTAGAAGAAATGATTAAGAAGCCTCACGGCATTCTTCTCGTTGTTGGGCCAACGGGTTCAGGTAAAACCACCACGCTTCACGCTATATTGGGATATTTAAACACGCCTGAAAAGAAGATTTGGACCGCTGAGGACCCGGTGGAAATCACGCAACCCGGCCTACAACAGGTACAAGTAAGCCCCAAGATTGGCTTCAACTTTGCTGCTGCCCTGCGCGCATTCTTACGTGCTGACCCTGACATTATTCTTATTGGTGAGATGCGTGATAAAGAAACCGCGCATGCAGGTATTGAAGCCTCGTTAACCGGTCACTTAGTACTGTCTACACTGCATACTAACTCAGCCCCTGAAACGATTACCCGTTTACTTGACTTGGGTCTCGACCCTGTGAACTTCTCCGATGCCTGCGTGGGTATACTGGCTCAACGTCTTATTCGAACGCTATGTAGTAACTGCAAAGAAAAGTACATCGCCACTGAAACCGATATGGCCTTTATTGAGCGCCAGTATGGTCATGCGCACATGGCGGAGCTGAATATTCAGACGCCACTAGAGCTTTACCGCGCTAAAGGCTGTGAAGAATGTGGAAACACGGGTTACAAAGGTAGAACAGGGGTACATGAACTACTAGGTATGACGCCAGAGCTTCGGTCAATGGTGTACAAAGAAGCCAGCGTCGCCGATATGAAGTCTCAGGCTGCTGCTGATGGCATGCGCACCCTCGTTCAAGACGCAATTTTCAAAGTTTTGAAAGGCGATACTGACCTAGCACAAGTCCAAATTATTGGTGGAGATTAATCACTCTACTCTTAAAATTTTTAGTAACATAAAACAAATACTGTACTTTTAGACGGTTCACTATGAGTGTGAATTGCGTTATAAATTTATCAAAAAGAAGGGATACTACATGAAAAATCTATTAGCAATAGCTGCCGTTTTATCTTCAGTTGTACTTTCAGCCCCTACGCTGGCTCAGTCGCATACTAAGAATCATATTTGGAAATCCGAATATTTATCTACTTTAGAATTGGGCTTGCACGCCCTGAAGGCAGAGAAGTATGAAAAAGCACTGGAGAAGCTGACTGCTTCTGCAAAAATGGGAAATAAAGAAGGCCAATATTACCTCGCGCAAATGTATTTCCAAGGATGGGGGACGCCCGTTAATTATGAAGAAGGCTGGCTCTGGTTGAATGTTGCAATGGAACAAAAAACCGCTGAATGGAACCGTTCTTACCGACAGATAAAGAATGCTTTACCTGAAGACTACATCAATGCTTTAGAGCCTTATGTAGAAGAATATATCTCTCTTTACGGTGCACAAGCCCAAGATTTGAGATGTGAGACACGCGCTGCCATCGGCTCGAATATTAAAGAAGTAATCTGCGAAAAACGCTATTACTAACATCACATGGCATAGCGACTTCTCACTACAGAGAAGTCGCTAACCATTACCCTTAAACGTGCTATTTCTTCAAGTATTCTCTTATCACGTAATGCAGAATGCCGCCGTTTTCAAAGTAAGTGAACTCGTTTGATGTATCAATTCTGATATCCATCGTAAACGTTGTTGTTTTTCCTTCATCCGACACGGCTTTAACTTCAACCTCAGTCTGCCCACGTTCAACAGCGTTAATAGAAAAAGACTCATTGCCTTTAAGCTCCAAAGAACTCGCGCTATCACCTGACTTAAATTGAAGTGGCAAAATCCCCATTCCAATCAGGTTAGAGCGGTGAATTCTCTCGTAGCTCTCGGCTAATACTGCTTTCACCCCCATCAAAGAAGGGCCTTTAGCAGCCCAATCTCGACTCGAGCCAGTACCGTACTCTTTTCCACCAATAACAATGGCTGGTACGCCATCATCTTTGTAACGCATAGCAGCATGGAAAATAGACATACCATCGCCACTTGGGAAGTGTGTGGTAGCACTGCCTCTTGTGCCGGGTGCTAATTGGTTTTGAAGACGCACGTTAGCAAACGTACCTCTCATCATAACCTCGTGGTTACCACGACGCGATCCATAAGAGTTAAAGTCTTTAGGCTCAACCCCTTGGGCCTGCAGGTACTCTCCGGCTGGGCTATCTTCTGCGATGGCGCCGGCTGGAGAAATATGGTCGGTAGTAATCGAATCGCCCACCTTAACCAAGCATCGTGCGTTTTCAATTGCAGTTAGAGCCTCTGGCTCTTTACCCATTACTTCAAAGAAAGGTGGATGCTTAATGTAGGTTGATTCTGGCCAGTCGTAGACCGATGTTTTACTCACCTGCAGCTCATTCCATTCACCGCTTCCTTTAAATACATCTGCATACTTTTCTTTAAACAAATCACCGGTGACGTTTTCCGCTATGTATTGCTGAATTTCGTCTTCGGTAGGCCAGATGTCTTTTAGATATACCGGAGAACCATCACTCGCCTGCCCCAACGGCTCTTCAGTGATATCTACATTCATGTTCCCAGCCAACGCGTATGCAACAACCAGTGGTGGTGATGCAAGGTAGTTTGCAGCCACATCAGGATGGATACGCCCTTCAAAGTTGCGGTTACCAGATAAAACTGAGGTAACCGTAAGTTTCGCTTTTCTAATGGCGTCGGTAATGGCATCAGGTAGCGGTCCAGAGTTACCAATACACGTAGTACAGCCGTAGCCAACCAAGTTAAAGCCTAGTGCTTCAAGTGGGTCCATAAGACCTGCATCTTCTAGATACTGAGTAACAACCTGAGAACCAGGTGCTAATGAAGTCTTAACCCACGGCTTACGAGTTAGCCCTTTTTCTGCTGCTTTCTTCGCAAGCAAGCCTGCGCCAACGAGTACAGATGGATTTGACGTATTAGTACAGCTGGTGATAGCAGCTATTACAATAGCGCCATCTTCAAGGTTGAACTTGCTTCCTCTGAACTCCACGAACGAGTCGTGTTCTTCGTCCACCTCGTCTGTTGTACCTAACCCCGCTTCCGCGATGAGATCGGTTTCTTCATCAAGCACTTTCACGTCAATTTGCGAACGATGCCACTCTCTAAATGCCTCTGCTGCATTATCGAGGGCAATTCTATCTTGAGGACGCTTAGGTCCAGCAAGTGAAGGAACCACTTCATCTAAGTTAAGTTCAAGGGTCTCATGATACTGGGCATCTTTTGAGTGGTCGTCGTGCCATAAGTGGCTGAACTTTGCATATTCCTCAACAAGGGCAATTTGATCTTCGTCTCGGCCGGTGAGTCGCAGGTAATCTAGCGCAACATCATCAATAGGGAAGATACCGCAAGTAGCACCATATTCGGGCGCCATGTTTGCGATGGTGGCACGGTCTGCCGTAGTAAGATGCTTAAGACCCGGTCCATAGAATTCTACAAATTTTCCAACAACGCCATGTTCACGTAGTTGTTGTGTGATAGTTAGCACCATGTCGGTGGCAGTTACGCCAGCAGGTAACTTACCTGAAAGCCTGAAGCCAACCACTTTTGGTAATAACATTGTTACTGGTTGACCCAGCATCGCCGCTTCTGCTTCAATGCCTCCCACACCCCAGCCAAGTACGCCAAGGCCATTAATCATAGTGGTATGCGAATCTGTCCCTACTAGGGTATCTGGGTAAACCAACGTTTCCCCATCCTGTTCCTTAGTAAAGGCGCAACGAGCAAGATACTCTAGGTTAACCTGATGCACGATACCGCGACCAGGGGGAACCACTTTGAAATTGTCAAAGCTAGACTGACCCCATTTTAGAAATTGATAACGCTCTCTATTTCGCTGAATTTCAATGTCGGTATTCTTTTCAAGCGCATCGTCTTCAGCAAAATGATCTACCATTACTGAGTGGTCAATAACCAACTCTACTGGATTGAGGGGATTAATCGCCTGAGCGTCGCCACCTAAACGATTAACCGCATCGCGCATGGCTGCTAAATCAACAATAGCAGGCACACCCGTAAAATCTTGGAGGATGACGCGTGCGGGAACAAAAGACACTTCGTGATCAACGTGATTATCTGTGTCCCACTTTGCTACTTGCTCAATATCGTTGCTGTTAACAAACTCTTGGTCTTCATGACGAATCAGGTTTTCCAAAAGAATTTTGATACAAAACGGAAGCCTGTCGAGCGCATATTTACTGCCTATACCGTCAAAATTAACCGCCTTGAAGTTTTTGCCGTTTACTTCAAGCTGCGAAAAAGACTTATATGTCATACGCTCACCATCCTTCTTTGCCTGTTCGTGAATATTGTGTACGTTTCAATTTTGCCAACGCAAGAAACGAGCAACGTGTTTTTCGTCGCCTTATTTTCCAATTTGTACGGCCTAAACATGAAAAAAAGTTCACCTACTATTAGTAATGGCATCGCTTTTTTAGCTATTTCTCATTATTGGTTTAAACAGATGGATTATGAAGAAGCGCTATAACAGCTGGAAAAAGCTGACTAGGGCAGATAGCGCTTATTGGTAAGTAAGCTTGGCACACTTTATATTGAGGCTAATTGGTAAGAAAACTTCGCGTATGCACAGAGTACTTGATGATTAATATGGTTTACAAATATGCAACATTTCTGTTTTCTTATAACGCACCAAACGGTATGCTTAAAAGAAGGTTAAACATTAAATGTCTTAATACATGCTTAGGAAAGCTTTGAGATATACAAGCATAAGTAGTAAGCAATAACAATAATAACGAAGTTATCATGACACACCCGCTAGTTAAGAAGTACAACCTTGCACCTCACCCCGAGGGAGGTTTCTATCGTCAAGTTTTCCGTTCTGAAAACGAAACTAAATCGTTTGTGCACAATGCTAGTCGTCCCGCGCTTACTCATATTTATTTTCTTCTACTAAAGGGACAAGTAAGTCGTTTTCATCGCGTGTTACATGATGAAGTGTGGAATCACTACGAAGGGGCTCCACTACAACTGTTTCAACTTGAAAAACAACAGTTGTGGGAACGTCGCATTGGTGGGCAAAGCACGGACTATGTTGAAGTTGTTAAAGCAGGGAATTTTCAGGCAGCCGCAACGATGGGTGATTACTCACTTGTTGGTTGTACAGTAGCACCTGGCTTCGACTTCGAAGACTTTAGCTTTATTGAAGAGCCATCAATGAAAGAGTGGATAAAAGTTGCTCATCCAGACCTTACCCGTTTTATATAATATATTCCCAAGTTATAGTGATAAACACACGTCTTACCTGCGATTTTGTACCAGCATAAACTGGATTTTTAAGCGCCAATCAAGGATGATAACAGCAGATTTTTAAATATACGTCTGAACGTCCAATTTCTGGAATTATCTCAGACTATTTCACTCTAACGCCGCAGGTAACCCAACTATGTATAAATTGGTACTTATTCGTCATGGAGAAAGTCAGTGGAACTTGGAAAACCGTTTCACAGGCTGGCACGACGTTGACTTGACCGACACTGGTGTAGCACAAGCAAAGACCGCAGGTCAGCTTCTTAAAGATGCTGGATTTACATTTGATCAGGCTTATACGTCTGTACTTCTTCGCGCAATTAAAACACTTAATATTGCACTTGAAGAGATGGGTCAGCACTACCTTCCAGTTGAGCGTCACTGGCGTCTGAACGAGCGTCACTACGGTGCGTTAACAGGTCTAGACAAAGCAGAGACTGCCGCTAAGCATGGTGAAGAACAGGTTAAAATCTGGCGTCGTAGCTTCGACATCCCACCTCCGGCCGTTGAAGATGATAGCGAGCACTTCCCAGGTCACGATCCGCGTTACAACAATGTAGATGCTGACATCTTGCCACGTGGTGAAAGTCTAAAACTAACTATCGAACGTGTACTACCATACTGGCACGACGTTATTCGTCCAGACATCCAAGCAGGCAAGCGCGTAATTATTGCTGCGCACGGCAACAGTCTTCGTGCTCTTGTTAAGTACCTTGATGGTATGTCAGACGAAGAAGTGTTGGGTCTAAACATTCCTACAGGTGTACCGCTAGTATACGAACTAGATGAAAACCTTAAACCAATCTCTAAAGAATATCTTGGCGATGCTGACGCTATCAAAGCAATGATGGATGCAGTCGCTAAGCAAGGCAAAGCGAAGTAATCGAGTGCCTTTTTAGATACGAAAAAGCCTGCGTTCGCAGGCTTTTTTAATGGGTGTCTGATTAGACTAGTTTGGCACTTTCACCAACCAATTGTGAGTGTCTTCAGCCTTACCCCATTGGATATCATTTAACGCTTGTCTTAGCTTCATCGTTACTGGGCCAGCTTCTCCGTTACCCACCTGATACTCTTTATCATTGTGAATAAAAGTACCTACCGGCGTAAGTACAGCCGCTGTACCAGACAGTGCTGCTTCAGTGTTCGGTTTGGCTGAACGCTCTAGTAGTTCGTCTACAGTAATATCACGCTCGCTCACTTTCATGCCGTGGTCTTTGGCAATTTGAAGAATCGTTGCTCGGGTCACACCGTGTAGGAAGCTAGAATCTAACCCTTTGGTAATGATTTCATCACCATCGATAAGCAGGAAGTTAGCAGCTCCGGTTTCTTGTACATCGCCATTAGGGCAAAACAGAATTTGATCAGCCTGAACTTCTGCACGCGCTTTAAGAATAGGAGGCAACGCACTGGCGTAGTTACCACCGCTTTTTACCATTCCCATGTGCGGCGCACAGCGCATGCCTGTTTCGTCAAGCAACAAGCGAAGTGGCTTCAAACCGCCAGCAAAGTAATCACCAACCGGCGATAACAGGACGTATAGCATAGAACTTGCTGATGGCGCTGCCGCTTTACCGATAGACGCTTCTGTGCCGATATGCGTAGGGCGGATATACATAGAACCTGGAGGCTCTGGAACCTCAGAGGCATATTTTGCAACAATATCGATGATCATCTTTTCGACTTGCGCTTTGTCTATTTCAGGCAAGTTAAGTAGACGGCTACTTTGAGCAAAGCGCTCAATATTCTTATCCATTCTAAAAATGTTGATGCTGCCATCTTCGTGCTTAAATGCTTTCAATCCTTCAAAGCATGTACTTGAGTAATGAAGCACGTGTGCACCAGGGTGCAGCTGAATACTATCTGCACTGACAAATTCGGTGTCAGTCCACTTATCGTTGACAAAGGTAGCAAGTGCCATTTGTGGCATGAATACTGTACCGAATACGGCCATTAGTTTGTCCTATTTACTTCGACTAGAAAAATACTCGACAGAGTTTACCAAAAAACGCTCACTTTGCTAAAAGTAAGTCAGATCTATTAAGGCTTTTATCGAATAAGAATGTCTACAAATACTGACAACACAAAAATAATGGGGTCAGAGTACATTTTTACTTATCTAACAAATGGGGTCAGAGTACTTTTCAAGCTCATAAGAAGTTAAGACTTTAATTACACCGCCCTTGTTTTACATCTTTAATACCTTTGCCTAAGCTGGCGAACTATAGAATTTTAGCTCACCTTCAAACTCGTAATTACACACACTACTGGCATAAAGAAACGAGCGATCTCTATATCCCAGAAAAATAGGGTCAGAGTACATTTTTTTGATTTATCAGTACTGGACGAAAAATGTATGACTACGCTACGGTATTTAGCGTAATAAAGTACTCTGACCCCTTTATTTTGAATCGATGTGTTGTACCGTCTGTGAAATCAAACGTCACACTAAAAAGCTGAGAAAGAGAACTACGGAGATCGTTGAAATCTTAATATTGGGGTTTTGCTGAGGGAA
>NZ_JBHNYX010000029.1:0-65172 GCF_054960505.1 Alteromonas sp. G4i13
ACCATTTCTTCTTCAGACAGCGCTTGGTTGGCAACGATCATATAAATGGCTGCTTTTTCTTGCGCTTGCTGCAGCGTTTTCTCTTTATGAGCCGCAAATAGCGCGTTAATAGTGGCAACATCTTCATTTAACGCTTTATCGTTTGCTTTTGTACCGCTTCGATTAAACCCAAGGGCTGTAGCGCCTGCCGCTGAAATAACGGTGGTATCGATGTCGGGCAAACTTAATAAATATTCCACCGCGGGAATATTTCTGTGCCACACGGCCAATAGCAGTGGCGTTCCGCCCAGGCGTACTGACTGCAAGTTTACGAATGCTCCCTCTTTCACAAGCAGTTTAACAAGGTCTAAGTTTCTTCCTTGAACAGCCAGATGAAGCGGCGCTACCCCCATTAATCTATCGAGTCCGTTAACATCTGCGCCGCTGTCTATAAGTGCCTTAACACGCTGTATATTGTTATCCAACACTGCTTTGTGCAGCGGTGTTAGGTTCTGATTTATGTTGCTTTCAAACTTACTTGTATAGAGCGCCCCTATTGCTTCGTTTGCCACGGCTTCGCTAAACGAGGTGGTAATGCCCATGCCAGAGAGCACAATTAACGCCAGAGACTGACACGCTTTTCTGTAAACGGGATAGGTTTATTCATTGTCTCGCCTAACTTTTTAAATGCTTTTTGCCTTGGTTTTAAATTCTGGTTTTGAGTTTTTAGCACGTTGTTAATCCCTACAAAGGACTAACAACGTAACTGTCGATGGTTACTTTACCTTCGGTATCAATATGCACATGCCAGCGCTCTTTTACCTGTACCTCAACCGATTCCCCTTTAAAGTCAGACGATTCAAATGTGTCAGCGCGAAGGTTAATTCGAAGGTCTACTATAAACCCATTGGGCTTCGCTGAATCAGCATCGGGTTTGATATCAATTTGATCTACGCGGTGCTCACAGTTAGGTTTAAACGTCTTGCGTGCCCACGCGTACCAGTCGTTGAATCCAGCATGGCCTTGAAATCGTCCCTCTGGCGCTTGCCAGACAACCTCCTCGCTGAGATTCGGTAGAAACGCTTCACTTGACGCCGGTAATTGATCGAACTGCCCAAACCACGTCGTTACAAACTGTTTGATACGCAATTCTGGAGAGTTCATCAAAACATCAATAGCATCGGCTACCCGCTTACCATGTTGATCACCACGGGCCTGAACGTCTGAAAGCGTGTTGTAAACACCTTCAATGTACACCATGCGATGGCTGTAAATTGGCTTGTGGTACTGCATTTTTGCAAGGTAAGCGAGCTGTTCTAGCGGGCGTAAGAATTCTTCCACACTGAAATGGTTATAGCCTAGCGGTCTATAAGACTCTTTTGGGCCACCTACCGAAATGGACAGTAAAAAGTGCTTATTCGCCAGCTTGTCTCCTTCAGGGCCAAACGCAAAATTATAAGTAAATACTTGGTCAATCCAGCGCTTAAGTAAAGCTGGTACAGAATACCAGTAGAAAGGAAACTGCAGTACAATCACCTCAGCGTCAAGCAAGGCTTTTTGCTCTGCCTCTACATCAATTGGGTTGTTAGAATAAAGGGTGTCCAAGCGTCTAACTTCAATGTCATTTATGCGCTTAGTCAGGCTTTGCAAAATAGCGCTATTAGCATTGGACTGGTCTAAATTAGGATGGCCGGAGATAACTAATACTTTACTCATTACTTCTACCTTTGCGTGATAATTTTATGGTTGGTTCAAAGTGAACAGATAGAAGTTTATGCTTGAATGACCTTTAGTTTTATATGATGATTAACTCAAAGATTATTAGTTTAAAACTAACAATTAAATTCTAGATATAATTTTGGGCTTGAAACCCCTCGACCAATTTGTCACTTAGACTTTCAAGAGGCGCTACAAGTGAACGGCACCACATTTCAACAACTTATTGTTTTTCATGCTATTGCCGATGAAGGCAGTATTAGTGGCGCAGCTCGCCAGTTAGAAATGGCACCGCCGTCTGTAAGCCACGCGCTTAAATCTCTAGAAGCAAGTGTGGGCGTTCCTTTGTTCAATCGAACCACGCGTAGAGTTGAATTAACCGATGCGGGAAAGTTACTTAAGCAGCAAACTCATCATGCTATCGACACGTTAGATATTGCATTTGAAGAGGTCAACGCCCTTAGCTATACCCCTAGGGGCACGGTTCGTATTACCACTCCTCGCTTCGCCTTCCAACAGCTTTTGGCGCCTTATTACCAAGAGTTTTGCGAGCGCTATCCAGACTTAAAGCTTGAGGTATCGATAAACGATGCAGCCGTAAATTTGATTACCGATGGGATGGATGTGGGTATTCGCTTTGGTGATAGGATAGAAGAAGGTATGGTGGCAAAGCGATTAACTAATGCCACTAAAGAATGTTTGTTCTGCTCACCTCACTACGCTAAAAAGTATGGCCTTCCCTCGTCTATTGATAGCCTTCAGCAACACAAGCTCATTCAATATCGTTTTATTACCTCTAACAAACTTGCGCCACTTCATCTGTGGCAAAACCAGCAAGCTGTGAGTGTTTCAATGCCGATTGCTATGGTAGTCAACGATACAGATTTGATGATTGATGCTGCCAAAAAAGGGTTAGGTATAGGAAGAATTGTTGAACCTATGGTGGATGAATTATTTGAAACTGGCGAGCTTGTTCCCGTACTTAAAGAGAACTGGTTTCCTTATTCAGGGCTATTTATGTATTTTCAGCAACATAGTCAAAAGGCCCAAAGAATTAGGGCCTTAATCGACTTTCTTGAAGAAAAACACGCAGTTTTACGCTAGCGCCTGTTGGTTTTTACTGTGCATCAAATCTCAACAGGCGTTAGTAACTTGTTTGCTTTCAGTGCGCTAGGGTATCGTTTTTAACTTTCTGCAGATCCGCCAAGCGGTCTTTCGCATTTTCTGGCGCAATCGCTAAAATATCGCGACTGCCCGCCTCCTCTGTTTTTTCTAATGTCACTGAAGTAATCAGCCATTGCCCTTCTATCTTTCTAAAAGTGAAGTGGTAGATGCCCGAAACTTGCCAAAAACCATCATGCCCTAGCCAATGACTGGCAGTAAATGGCACGTTAGCAAACGCTATATCTTCTTTTCGATTAATACTTGGGTTTCCCAAGTTGTGGAATGTTTTTGTCAAAGCCAGGCAAGAAAGCCGCCCAGTTTTGCATTAAGATCTCACGTTTTTGGGTTACCGCTTCGCCCCCAAACAAACTGGTGTAGTCTGTTGTTACATGTGGGGCAAACAGTAAGGTTAAGTATTCATAAGCATTGTTGTCAGCTAATGCTGAAAAGCTATTCAGGTTGCTGTGAATACTTGCAATGTCTTTATCACGGTTCGAATGGGATATGGCGGCATGGCCCATAGTAAAAACTCCAACTAACATGACACAAATTATGGCTTTAAATTTCATTTCTGAGCCTTTAATAGGTAAACACTCGCCCTACAATGCGCTGTCGAAGTGAGAAACTGCGGCGTTAACGGCTTTTTCAACGGCTTCAGGTTGGTCGTAGAAGTCAAATTGATTGATGTTATCTAGCCAAATTGCATTTACCGAATCAGTCGCGTTTTCCAAATACTGATGTGCACCTTGTGGCAGCGCCATCGCTTCTGATGCAACCATTAAAACCGGTATAGTCTGTTTTGATGCACTTAACTGCGCATTATAATTAAGCCAACCGCTCCATGACGTCACGTTGAATTTGTTGTCGTAGGCAGGCAACAAACCTCGTGATTGCTCAGTGTAGTAAGGTGCGTTATACATCAAGGCGTTTTCATTGGTTAAACTTGCCGCTTCAATAACTAATGGCTTGGATTTGTCTTTCTCTGCCGCTGCTAACGCAAGTAATTGATTGCGATTTTCTTCACCGCCATAAATGGCTGTTGCCATTGCTTCATCATGTAACCAGGGGGCCACTACTGCCACCGCGCCTAACCGTGTATTTTGGCTTAATTGAGTATTTTGAACCGCAGCATCAAGCATATAGCCCGCTGAGGCACAAATGGCCAAGCCAGCAATACGGCTGTTGTCCACCTGCGCGACGTTTGATAGCGCTTTGATAACAGCCTGTATATCTTGCGTTTTACGAACAGGATCTTCAAGGTACGCGGTTTGGTTGTCATCGGTATCTCTTGACGCTCCCCAACCTCTAAAATCAAATGTAACAGCAGCGTAGCCTCGCTCGGCTAGTGCCTTTGCATAAACAGCTGGCATTTGCTCTTTTACTGATGTCCATGCACCTGTAACAACGACCACTGGTGGATTAGCAATACCTTTTGGAAGGTATAAATTTGCAGCCAAGTTGCCCACTTCTGTGTTTAACGTGATATTTTCCATTTGAAATCCTTGCTGGTTGTATTGACGATGACTATTTTTGTTTTCACTGCTTAACTGCGCATGATTAGCGCTTAGTTGTTCAATGCTTGTTCGGGCTTGGTTTAGCGCGTCTGTTTGCGATGGTTGTTGAGCGTGTGATATGCCCGGTTGTAATATGACCAGTGGCGATATCAAAAGTGACTGTGCAATTACTGTTATGGTAGTTTTAAGCATTTGGCTGTGCTCTTTAAGTGGGTAATCAATGAGCACAGGATATGAAATAGTGCGCCTTAGTTATTGCACATTAATGCTAATTATTTGTAGGTTATTGCTAAAGGAAACATAAAGCTTGAAGTCACGTTTAGCCTTTTTTGATCATGCGACACATCAACCTTCATCGTGCAAAGACGTACTAGATATTGCTTTTTCAAACGACGGTCTCGATTGGAAAGGCATCATTTTAGAGAAAGGAAAGTCGCCTCACTTTTACCCTCAAAATGTGTATACCCCTTATTTCTATTTCGCACTCGCTCTTGAAAGCGACCTGAATTGGAACATAGAAGCGAATGGAAGTATGGTTTCTTTAAAAACCAGTCCGGGAAACATTTGGATTAATCCACCTAAAACGCCGTTTACACACGACATATCCGAGCCTTGTTATTTTGTTATTTTAGCGGTTGAAGAGCGTGTATTTTTAGACGCATGTCCGTTTAAGGTAGAACAAGAACAGCTGCAGTTTCTGAACAACTACAATGTGGAAGACGAGACCATAAAGGGGCTAATTGAGCTTCTGTTATTAGAGACACAAGCAAAGGGTCGTAATGGGAAAGCCTATTTAAGTAACTTATTGTCTGCACTTTCTGCTCATTATATCCAAAATTATTCAAATTACCGCGACCTTCAAGATTCCTCAGCAAAGAGTGTCAAAATAGGCAAGTCACAGATAGATAAGATTGAGCAATACATTAAAGAAAATATAGGCAGTACCATTAGCGTAGATGCGCTGGCCGAACTCGTTTTTTGCAGCAAGTTCCACTTTTTAAGAGAGTTTAAAAAGAGTGTTGGGGAAACACCGTACCAATTTATTACCCAATACCGTGTTGAGCAAAGTAAAAAATACTTACTCGCGTATACTCATTCCATGAGCGACATCGCGTTATTACTGGGATTCAATGACCAATCTCACTTCAGTCGTGTTTTCAAAAATCACGAAGGCATTACCCCAAGCCAATTCATTAAACAATACAGCGCGTAGAATAAACTATTTTGGACATTACCTACTCAATAAAGCCCTTGCTAAGACTTTATGGGTAATTGCCCTAATGCCGCTGCGCATGCCAAGCCAATGGCAAACGTCATCGCCACACTGGTGAAGGTGCCCAAAAGTACATATTCAGTTAATTTTCTGTCTTGGTGTTTAGTAAGATCACCGAAGCGAAATATAGATTTCGCCGCAATAAGAAAACCTATGGCAGAAAACTGATTTAACAACACAAACGTTAACATGAGTACACGTTCTAAATAGCCAATTCGTTGACCTGCCAGTGATAAAGTTTGCTGTGCCTCTGTACTTATTGTGGGCGGATCATTGGGGTGAGAAGACGGCATTTTGTTAGCTAATACTTCATCGCTCCAAGGCGACAGCAGCTGTTTAATAATAACTGAACTGGGCTTGAGTACCGCCAAATAGGCCAAGACCACTAATAGATGCGATGTACCTATCTGCTGAAGTAGTCCCACTGCCTCGCGCCACTGATTAGTGGCATACAAAAATACGCCTAAGATCACGACAATGTGCGCTATTTGATCGATAACAAAAGACGTGGTGTTTTGCTTACAATACGATTTAATCACGTCAATTTTGAAGTGAGAAACGGCGACTACAATTGCCCCAATACCTATACTTGCGATACTTATCGTTGATGAAAACAAGAACATTGCTGCTGCCGCGAGTATACCGTGTATGATTGCGTGTAGGTATAAGGGCAAAGCCAGTGCGTGTCGTTCGTTTCTTTGCTGTACCCAGGTAAACGGTTGAAAATAAAAGTCTGCTAATAGATGCGCTAACACAAGTGCCACCAGCAGTTGAGGTTCAGCAAGCATTTGGTTCTCCTGTCACAAGCATTATGTTTTTTGCATAACCCGTCATCACGTTAGTCTTCCTTGGTCAATTGTTCCGTTTTTAATGAGGTTCCACCTTGAACCCATAACGTGAGCGCTCTCTCCATATAGTCGAGATATTCTGCTATCAGTTTATAGTTACTGGCATTGAGAATTCGACTTACATTACTGCGATTTTTATCTAGTATGGCCGCTACACTTTCATGGCTCTTATCCGTGGCTTCAAGATACGCGAGTAAGGTTTGCGACTGGGTTTGTGTCAGTCCATTGATATGCGCGTCGGCAAAACGTGTTAAGAGCTGCGTTTTGTCGTCGAGTGTTTGTTCACCGCTACAAAAAGTAAGATGGTGCGGCTTTATGTTATCTAACCCTCGTCCTGACAACACAAATGCGTCTCCAGTGCCAGTTTTTACTTCTGAAGGGCGAAATTGCGCTTCTCCCACAGCAACACTCATTCGCACGTCCACACCTGAAGCGTGCGCCTTAAGAGCTAGCCGCAATCCAACTGCGGCTGCAATGCTATGCTGTGGTTGTGCAACAACTAGCTGGAATGCGTCTCCTCGATAAATATCAAAGTCTCCACCGTAGTACTCGGCGTAGTATGTTAAACGCTCTCTCAGCGTAGCAATTATCTCTCTGAATTCAGCATCAGAATAAGACTGAGAGTTGGAGACGTCACCGGTAATCACACCAGCGCGCTTTTTTGTATTGCTTGTTAAAGCACTCTTTCTTGTCATTTCACTATGCGCCGCGTTGTCTTTTCTGCTTTCAATAGACACTTTTTTCCGTTCAGGGGTCAACTATGACACGCTACCACCTCAAATTCAAAAACAATCACACAGCAAAATGTGATTATTATTAATCACAAATTCACATGTGACTAAATTTCGTAACGGAAAGCAAAATATAATAAAGAACGTATAGCGGCTGTTGATTAAGTAGAATACTTATTCTACCCTAGAGTAGAATATTCATTCTACTTAACATCTGTTTAATTGGTTAACAAGCGATGTGCCAAGCAGACGAAAATAACAACCGTTTTCGAGGAGACCCGGTATGACCGCGCCCAAACAATTTGAGTTAGCTTCGAAACTAGAGCAAGCTTTTGCCCTTTACGGATTCGCAGAGCCTAATGTGGCTAAACTCAAGGACTACACCGGCACCACACTAAAAACCTTGTACAAATACTTCCCTTCAAAAGAAGACATGATTATTGGCGCGCTTGACTATCGTCACAGCCGTTACATCGCGTTTCTGGAAGAAAACTGTCCCTCGACGCGTAACGAAGCAATTAACCACATATTTGAACGCTTGTCGGTGTGGCTAACGACATTCGCTCCCAGAGGTTGCATGTCATTGCAGGCTTTGGCGAGTTACCCCAATAATCTTCAAATTGAAACCGCTGTGAACAACCACAAACACGCGGTGCTAACGTGGCTGAATGAAAAGCTCGAAGACCCAGCCCTTTCAAACAGCGTGTTCCTGCTACATGAGGGCATGTCATCAGCATGGCCAACGATTGGTGATAAAGCGTTAACCGCAGCGAAAGGCGCACTAACAGTGCTACTTGATTAGCCCTTCTTAGCACTTGCATCAACCATTACCTTTCTCGTCTAAAGCAAAAATTCTGGAGGACAATATGAAATCATTGCCAAATGAAATGTACGGCGTGCAGTTAACTAAACATGGCGATCTCGACGCGCTTACATTTAACGAAAACATACCTTTGCCTACACTCAGCGACAACGATGTACTTATTGAAGTACGCGCTGCGGGGGTAAACAACACCGACTTAAATACGCGAAAAGGTTGGTATTCCAAAGGCGACAACAATGCAGAAGATGCTGGATGGGCCGGCAATGCGTTAAACCTACCTCTAATTCAAGGCGCCGACGTATGTGGCTATATTACCGCTGTGGGTAATAACGTGAGCAAAGAACGTATTGGTGAACGCGTCATCATTGAGCCTTGTTTGGTAGAAGTTGACAGTAAACCGCTAAGTACCCCTTGGTACTTCGGCTCGGAATGCAATGGAGGTTTCGCACAGTTTACTAAAGTCGCATCGCGCCACGCCCATGCAATAGATTCAACGATGACAGATGTGGAACTAGCCTCGTTCCCGTGCTCTTACTCTACAGCCGAAAACATGCTGCACAGAGCTAACGTAAAAAAAGGTGAGCGAGTATTTATAACCGGTGCCTCGGGCGGCGTAGGCTCAGCTGCCGTACAACTCGCTAAAGCACGTGGCGCCTATGTTGTTGCAGTAACCAGCGAACAAAAGCAATCAGCCATACAAGCATTAGGCGCCGACAAGACCGTTTTGCGTGATGAAGATTGGCAACACATGGCAGAAAGCGAGCCGTTCGACGTTGTTATCGACCTTGTTGCTGGCCCACGATGGCCTGAGCTACTTGAGATCCTAAAACCGTTTGGTCGCTACGCGACGTCGGGCGCAATTGCTGGTCACGACGTCTCTTTGGATGTACGGACTCTGTATTTGAAAGATTTAACTCTATTAGGCTGCACTATTTTAGGACATGATGTATTTGCCAACTTAGTAAAACACATCGAAGCAGGCAATATTAAACCACTTGTATCGAGCACATTCCCACTAAGTGAAATACACCAAGCGCAGCAAGAATTTGAGAAGAAAAAACACATTGGTAAGATGGTATTGACGTTACAGCCCAAATAACGTCGATATGCCCGAGAGAACGTAAACCAAAGTCCTTTAACGACGGGCGCTCCTATGAGCTTCGCCGAGTAAATGCTTGGCGAAGCTCTTAACACTAATTCTTACACAACTGAGCATAATTTTCTGCCAGCATATCTTGCGCGATAACGTGCTTCGTCGGCTCGTTCAACAAGCCAGGGCATTATAAGAAAAGCCACTGCTAATCGCGTTTTCAAACATAGGTATTTGTTTTTGTACTCTTTGTAACATTAGGTACTATTTCCTGACATTTTAGACCTGTACTTTGGTACAGCCTGTAAAACGCAGGCGTCTAAAAACAAAAGGAAATATAATGAAAAAGCTCATCGCGTTCACACTAATAATTTGCGCATTTAATGCGTTTGCTGATAACTGTGTTTACAACTGCCCCACCGGTCAATCTGGACAAACCATTACCCGTTCCATTTACACCCTCAACAATAATGCACAAACAAAGTTCGCCAACTGGGTGGCCTATCATGTAACCCCAAGCACTATTGACGGCCCATCAAGAAGTCGTAATTGGAAAGCTGATCCTTCAATTAACTCTGCGAATACTTTAGAGCCGAACGATTACAGCGGAGCATGGGCTACAATTGGTACTGACCGCGGCCATCAAGTTCCTCTTGCTTCGTTCAGCAACACAGCCGATTGGCAAATGCTAAATTATTTATCAAACATTACACCTCAAGATTCAGACCTAAACCAAGGTCCTTGGGTGGACCTAGAAAATGCGGTGCGTGATGTAGTGAGAACTGGGCAAGACGTCTATGTGGTTTCTGGACCGTTATATGAGTGGTATTTCGCTACTCTGCCAGAGGCAGATGAGTCGCACAGCATTCCTAGTGGATATTTTAAAGTCGTCATTACCGATGTTAACGGCTGGGTGGAAGCCTCTGCTTTCATCCTAGAGCAAAACGCAGCTCGCAGTGATAACTTTTGCGCAACTGAGGTAACGGTTAATGAAGTTGAATCCAGAACAGGTCTAAACATTATGCCGTCACTACCAAGCTATAAAGAAAATGCTGTTGAAGGGGGATTAGGAGGCTTAACCGCTGCGCTCGGCTGTTAATAACCCATCTAAAAAGGCAGGGATGCCTACCTCTTTTTAAATGGCTGCTGTAAAAGCGCAATGATACTTGCGTTCTTCTTAGTGGCTGGCACGTCTTTTTGACCAATGGGCAATGTTTCGTCGCTAAACGCAGCGCGAGGCGTAAAACTATGAAACAGCCTATCCCACCACGATACGCTAAAGCCATAGTTAGAATTAGATTCATTTTTAGCCTGGCTATGGTGAATGCGATGTAAGCGCTGTGTGATTAGCACAAGCCCAATTCTATCATCCCACTTTTGTGGCAACCTAATATTGGCATGATTAAAAAGGGCAAAGCCATTTAGCGCTACTTCAAAGATAACAATAGCAATAGCTGGCACGCCTAGTATCACTACCGCCGCGGCTTTAATCCCCAAGCTCATAGCAATTTCAACTGGATGAAAGCGAAGGCCTGTAGTGGTGTCGACATGACTATCGGCATGATGCATTTTATGAAAGCGCCACAACATAGGCACGGTATGAAAAAGTCGGTGCTGCCAATAGATAAGCATATCAAGTAGTAAAACACTTAAGGTTACGATGGCTATATGAACAAGATACGTTGAAGAATTACTGAGAGGCTCACCACTGTTTAGCAGTTGATTGGAGCTTGAAGCATCAGCCGGCACGGCATCCAGTAAAACGTTGAACACACCTATGCCTTTCTGCTGCGCCCATAAAGACACACCAACGAGTGTGGCCGGAAGCAAAATACGCGATACCAACGCCCCCATTACCACCATGGACAAGTTACCCAACCAGCGTGTTTTCCTACTAAGCACGGCTTCTCGCGCTGGCAACAGTGCTTCAAGTACTGCCATAAGCACAAAAACGCCAAGAAATACGCTTAAGCGAATAATCGCGGTATTATCCAAAGCAAATTACCTTTATCACGTTAATTACTTCCAAAATTCAGATTACTTTTACTGCAACGAGAACTTTCACCATCATTCATAACCTGAAGAAGGCACTGTGCGTTCTGACTTTGCAGCGTCGCGCTCTACCCTGTGAAGCGTAGAAAAGCCCCCTGCTATGCGAGTAATGACTGTTACGGCACAAGCTGCAGCGAACACATAGGCAAGCGTTGCAAAATACTGCGGCCAAATACAGAACGCCAAAAACACCAAAATGGTTTCAGTGCCTTCGGTTAACCCCTGCATATAATAAAAGCTTTTGTTAGCAAACTGGGGCCTATCTATTTGAAACTTCTCTGCTGCAATGGCAAAGGCTAAAAAACTGCTGCCAGTGCCAATAAAAGTAGCTAACAGCACCATAGCTGGCATGCCCCACTCTTGAGGGTTAGCAATGCCAAACGCCAAAGGAATAGAAGCGTAGAATAGAAAATCTAAGCAAATATCCAAAAAACCACCCGCACTGCTGCTGCTTTGCTGATAGCGCGCCAGTTCACCGTCAATTCCATCAAAAACACGATTCAATATGATGCAACCTAGCGCCATATTCCACCAGTTAAGAATAATAAAGGGAAACGCAAGAATACCGACGACAAACCCGGCAAGCGTAACCTGATTTGGGGTAACACCCTTGCTGTCTAGCGCTTTTATCAACGGTTTTAAAAGTGGCTTTATAAAAGGGGTAACTTTGGCATCTAACATGACATGTCTCTTTACTCGCTCTGCAGTATTTTTTTACTATTTCAGTACTACCTTCGGCAGCACCTATGTAATACCGCTATAAAATTTCTATGACGTTGCCGCCTGCGGCTAGCGCATCATCTTTATCGTGTGTCACTAATACTGCGGGAATATTACGTGCTTTTAGCTGCGAAAACGTCCAGCTGCGAATTTGACTTCGAAGGGCTACATCTAGTTTGCTGAACGGCTCGTCAAGCAATACCACATCAGGCTCAGAAGCTAACGTTCTGATAAGGCTTACTCTGGCCTGCTGACCACCAGAGAGCGTATTCACAGTCCGGTCAGCGATGCCGTCAAGTTCGACGGCCACTAATAACGCGTTTATGGCGTCGTGTTTCAATTGCTTGTTTTTATATGCCTTATCAGGCATAGCGAACGCAATGTTTTCGCCCACGGTCATGTGTTCAAATAAAAGCGCATCTTGAAACATAATGCCCACTTTGCGAAGGTGCGCATCGATATCGTTTATCACCACGTGGTTAATTTTAATTTGTCCAGTAACGCTAAAGGGGGCCTGAAGCTGTCCGGCGATGGCTTGAAGTAAAGTAGACTTACCTGCGCCGCTAGGTCCCATAATGGTCAGCACTTCTCCCTTTGCTACCTCAGCACTTAACTGAAGCAGCGGCTTGTCATCGCGATAAATAACGATGTTTTCTAAACTAAGCACTATAAATTACGCCCTTGTAGTTTTTGTTCTTATGTTAGCCATGCGCTTTTACTGCACCGGGTCTGCGGAACGATTGCTGTGAGTATCTGATACCAGCATTTGCCTACTTCGTCTTCTCGTTGCAATTGCAGGCATGTACCAAGCGATCATAAAGCCAATTAACGGCATTACCGCTTGAATAATGACATACACCGCAGTAAGTCGCGTACTGCTCCCCGATACCGACGCTACAGCCTCGGTAGTAACAGTAGGGAGCGTCCCGCCAGACGCCAGCAAGGTAGGTAAATACTGGCTAAAACTAATCGCCAGCCCCAACGCCCATGCCACCATAATGGCGCTGAACAACGAAGGCAGCTTAACATGATAAAACACCTGCCACGGCGTTTTGCCCAAGCTCTGCGCCACCATGGCGTATCGGTTGTCGAACTTCCTATACGCCACAGCCATCGATAAAAACACGTAAGGCACAACATAAACCATGTGCGCTATATAGGTGTGAAACCATACGGCGTTTTGAAAAACAAGCTGCTGGAACCAGACCAGACCATATAGAAAAGCAACGCCAGGTACCAATAGTGGCAAAAATAGAGAGACAGAAAATGCATTCGAAGCAACAACACGCGCTGGCTTTAACTGCTCGCTTTCCAGGGTAAATAAAACAAGTACCAATGAATTTGTACTCACCAGCACGCCAAGTAATAAGGTATTAATAAGCGGTGTTGTCAGCGCACTTGTTGCCGTACTCCAGTGCAGTAGTGTTAGCCCCTCTGGCAATAACAGCGGGAAATGCCATTGCTTAGCAAAGGAGTACACAACAACCGTGTATACCACCGCGCAGATCAAGATGATGTAAACTGCCATAACGGTAAAACCACATGCGCGTAGCGCAGTATCTGCAAAATATCGATTTCCACCTGAAAGGCTGCGCTTACCGGTGTATGCCACTAATCGCTCTATCCCCAAAAACAATACTACCGCCACCGCTGATACTGCCACTTGAACCACAGCAGCGCTACTTGCAAGCAGTCGCATGGACAAATCAATATGATTAAACCAGTGCATAATGGCGACAGCCAAAGTGCTCGGGTTATTTGGGCCTAGAATAAGTGGAATTTCTACATTTGAAGTGGCGAAAACTAGTACTGCTAAAAGCGGTAACTTTATCTGGGAAAAAATTGTCGGCAGCACCAGTTTAAAAAAGCTCGCAGTAGGCGAATAACCTAACGCTGTCCCCACCTTTACATACCCTGTGAGTTTCTTTTTCACCAGCGGCTGAGACATAACGCTTAGCGTCATTAACAAAATAAACGGCAGCTCTTTCAGGCTAAGCGCGATAAGTATACTTAGTCCTAGACCGTCATAAAGTAGCGTTCCATCATTCGCAGCGGGCAATGCCATTTCGCTGATTTCATTAACAAAGGGGGTTGTGAAAGCATGACTAAAATACGCATTCAAGCGCGTGGTAGTTGCTGCAAATATACCAGAAGGGCTAACTACAAATAAAAGGGAAATGGCCGCAGCCGCGTGGGGAAACACCAGAAACGGGCTTAACACACCCTGAATTTTTCCTAGCAGGGAAGATTGGTAAAACGTGGCGAGAATACAAAACGCTGCTATTACGGCTAAAAGGGTTGAGCCTACGCCCGTAAAAAGCGACAACCACATCATTTGCCAAATATCTGGGAGGTCGAATAGCGTAGCAAACACTTGCGTTGAAAAGGCGTTTGCGCCGATAGCTGGGAAATAACCTAACGCAGGAAATATTACCCCTACCAGCCCTGCCAATACGGGAATACAAAGTAAAAGCAGCAAGCACCAGCGTGCAACAAGTGTAATGTGAGTAAACATTAGTAGCGTGCCCCGTAACGTTCATACCAGGCTTCGCGCAATTTATCAGTCCAGCTTGCATGGGGTTCTGCTAACAGCACCGCTGACTGTGATTTGTCGAGGGCAGATTTGTGCACAGACTCGTCTTTAAACAGCATCGCTTGTGCTTGTGTCAGCGATGCCATATCAAGAACCGTATCATCGCCCCACACCGTCAGCTTTTGCTTCTCGGCCTGAGCTTCTGGCGAAAGCAAAAAATTTACTACTGGCTTTGCTGCTGTTTTGTTTTTCGAATTGTAGGTCAGCCCCACAAAATGGACATTAGCAAGGCTACCGTCTTGCATGGCATAGGTGCGAACATCGTCGGGTAGATCAAAGCGATTTACCGCTGATGGAATTTCAGCGGCGGTAAATGAAAACGCGAGTGTTAACTCACCTGTGCCAACCAAGCGTTGAAGTTGTGAGGCTTGGCGAAGCATATACTCACCTTGCTGCCACATAGTGGGATGCAATTGGTCCAAATAAGCCCAAAGTGCGGGCAATACAGCCTGAAGAGACGATTCGGTAACAGGTAGGTAAAACAAAGACTGCTTATCGCCGTTAAGTGCAATTGCTGCGTATTTTATAAAGCTAATGCCTAAATAATCGCTCGGCACTGGATAAGTGAAGCGTCCTGGCGCTTTTTGAGAGAACCGAAGCAGTTCATTAATGGTTTGCGGAGGTGCAGTGCCTAACGCTTTCATGTGCGCGCTACGATAATAAAACACCATCGACGCCTTACCCCACGGCGCTTCCATACCAAGCGTGGGTTCGCCAAAATCGGTTACCATGGCAGAGTTCTTTTCCGGGCGGGTTAGCGCGAAATAATCAAGTTCTTTAACCCAGTCTTTAGAGAGCAAGCCATGCTTTTTCATTGCCGCAAAGTTTTCGCCATTTATCCATATTAAATCTACGCTGCCGTTATCGTGATTACCGGCCGCTTTTTCTGCTAATACGCGTGACACGGCGTCACTGGTATCAGCAAGCTTAACGTGCTGCAGTTCAATGTTAAAACGCTGGCTAACTTGCGCCGCTACCCATTGCAAATAACCATTCACTTGAGCGCTTCCCCCCCATGCATGAAAACGTACCAGAGGTTTGCTTTGTGTGTCGTCTTTAGGCGATTGCGCTGAGGTGCGCTTGAGCACCGTTGACGCACGTGTTGGCGATTGATGCTGGCTCTGTATTTCATTGCCAGAAACATCAACAATAGAACCATCAACACTGGCAATATCAAACGGCACCGCAAATGAATGCGAAGCCGTAATTAGCTGAGAACTGAAAACAGCTGACGCCAGTGCCAGCCCCTTAATGAGGCGACTAAACTTGCCAAAGCGGCGTAAACAAGCCGCTTTCGTGCTAACTGAAGCGCTATTGCGTGGCATTGAGTGCCCAGTCGTAATCTAAGAATTCTAACTCTGCGTTATCTTGCTCAAGCACTGAAATCTGCTGACTCGATAGGTTTAATGCATCCTTGTATAACAGCAAAAATTGGCTGAGATTTTCCGTGTTTACGTTTTTAATGTCTTGCCAACTTTCACTTTTCCGATTGGTGTTTTTTTCAAAATCTTCGCTGTACCAGTCGAGTATTTTTGAAAGCTTCAAGGTGTTACCGTCCATTCTGTTGCGAGACGTATCGGCTAAAAAACGCTTGGTTTGTGCGTCAAGCTGGCTATCTAGCCTTGCGCCAACATACGCTTCTTCTCGCAGCGCAGGGCAACCAATACTGGCACAGTTTACGGCAAAATGAATTCGAGGCTCGTTATATCCTTCCGTGGTTTTGTTTTGTCCACGAATAAGTTCGTGCTCTATTTCATCCAGCGTACGGGTTTTACCAAGTAGCGGCGCAATTTCTTTTTTCCATGGCGACGAGAAGAAACCGCCTAAATCGCGAATAGACTCAATCTTAGGGTATTCGGTAAGAATAAGGTCAACGGTGTAGGCATTGTAAGCATTTATGAGAAATGCCAGTTGGTCGGCCCTGCTCCAGCCGTCAAAGGTACTTTTTTCTACCTTAGCTAAGCTATTTAAATACTGAGTTAAACGTTCCCTATCTTGTTTAAACCCATGGTAATCAACTTGCGTGCTGGCACCATTGTCTATGGTTTTCACATGCTCGCTTAGCAACGCACTAAACGGTTCGTGTATCCTGTTCAATTGCTTTGGCACCGCTTCATCAGAGAGAGCAGAAAAGCTTACGCTTGCAGCAAGCAGCATGATGCTGCTTACTGCCAATCGACCAAATTTTCTAATAGTGATTCGTCTGGACATCGCGATTACTCTTGTCATTACTTGTTCGCTCGCCATCACCAATGCGTTTTTCACCGCAACTGCTTTTGTCACCGCTAATGCTTTTTTCACATTAACTATCCTCTGCGCCACGTGTGGAATTTCTCTACATAGCTGAGCAATTTTTCAGGCGCGTTTGCGCGCTTCCAATTCCCTGCTGCATACTTTGCGCCTTCAGCCCATGTTGGGTAAGCGTGGATAGTGCCAAGGATCTTGTTTAACCCTAGATCGTGCTTTATCGCAATAACAAACTCAGCCAGTAAGTCTCCTGCGTGTTCCGAAACGATAGTAACGCCCAGTATCTTGTCTTTACCCGGTGGCGTGAGTACTTTAATAAACCCTTTTCTGGCACTTTCCGCAACAGCACGATCTAACTCTGCAAACTCGTATCGCGTTACTTCAACGTCAATGTCTTGCTCGCCAGCGTCACGCTCGTTAATGCCCACGCGCGCTACTTCCGGATCGATGAAGGTTGTCCATGGGATAACGCGATAATCAACTTTGAATTTTTTAAACGTGCCGAAAAGTGCGTTGACTGCAGCGTACCATGCCTGGTGGGCGGCCACGTGGGTAAATTGATAAGGCCCTACTACATCGCCAGCGGCAAAGATATTAGGCATCAGGGTTTGCAAGTATTCGTCTGTTTCAATTGTTCTATCAAATTGAATACCTAGGTCTTCCAGACCAAAACCATGTAAACGGGCTTTTCGTCCCACAGCCACAATGACTTCGTCGTAGGCTATAGTAGATTCAACACCCTCTTTCGCTACAACCAGTACTTTTTCACCGTCTTGTTGTTCAAAGCGAAGCGCATCATGGGACGTCAATACGTTTACGCCGCTCTCTCTAAGCACAGACTCAGCATACTCCGCCACATCCGCATCTTCTCGGCCCATTAAACGCGGAGCACGCTCAACTTGCGTTACGTCACTGCCAAGGCGTGAAAAGGCTTGGGCGAGCTCACAACCAATAGGTCCGCCACCTAATACGATTAAACGTTTTGGCGCGTCTTCAAGTTCAGCAAACTTGGTCCACAAGGTATCAGAGGTGACATAGCCGCTTTGCTCAATGCCTGGTAATTCGGGAATAAATGGTGCTGCACCTGTAGCAACCACAATATTTTTTGTGGTTAGTGTTTGGGTACCGCCATCGTTCTTTTTTATTTCAACTGTCCAAGGGTCGATAATTTTCGCATAGCCTTTTACAACATCAACACCCAAGCTAGTGTAACGCTCTACACTGTCATTAGGCGCGATTGCCGCAATCACTTCGTGCACACGTGCCATCACCCTTTTAAACGACATAGCGGGTGTTACCGGCTCTAAACCATAGTTATCAGCATGACGCATTTGATTGGCCACTTTTGCCGTTTTTATAATGGCTTTGCTCGGTACGCAGCCGTAGTTGAGACAGTCGCCGCCCATTTCGCCGGCTTCTACCAGCGTGACTTTTGCTTTCACCGCAGCAGCAATATAGCTGGTAACCAAACCACCTGCACCCGCTCCAATAACCACTAAGTTGCGATCAAACTTCTTTGGCTTGCTGTAGCCTTTGTAGACGCGACGGCGATTGACCACTGCTACGATAGCTTTAGCTATCCAAGGGAATATGCCTAAAAGTACAAATGAAAAGATAAGCCCAGGTGAGACAATGCCAGACAAACTGTCTATTTGGGCAAGTTGAGTACCCGCATTTACATATACCGCGGTGCCCGCAAGCATGCCCACTTGGCTTACCCAGTAGAATGTCCAGGTTTTAAGCGACGTTAACCCCATCAACAGGTTGATTAGGAAGAACGGGAATACTGGCACTAGGCGCAGGGTAAATAAGTAAAACGCACCTTGCTTTTCCACGCCCTCATCAATCTTTTTAAGCTTTTCTTTAAACTTATTTCGCACGGTGTCGCGCAATATGAAGCGTGAAACTAAGAACGCCAGCGTTGCCCCTACGCTCGAGGCAAACGATACAATAACTAAGCCTTGAACCAGGCCAAACAAAGCCCCTGCTGCCAGGGTCAAAATAGCCGCACCCGGCAAAGAAAGTGCAGTTACGGCAACATAAATGGCAAAGAACACACCTATACTTAATACCGGGTTTTGAGCAATCTGCGATTGAAACGTATCGAGTGAATCCTTCATACCTTGAAGGGTTAGATAGCTATTTAAATCAAAATAAAAAAAGCTAAATATGGCGGCAACAATAACCCCTAAAAGCGCTATTTTCTTAAACATAAATATCCTTAGCGCTTAAAACGCGTATTGCATGGTAACTTGAGCGTGACGAGGTACGTTTGGCATGACAAGTGTCGCACCGAAATACCCACCTTCAAACAGCGGCTGCCAGTTTTCTTCATCGGTCACATTAATGATATCTAAACGCAATCGAAGGTCATCTGTTACTTGATAGTCTGCATTTACATCAACCGTATATTGGTCGCGAATATGCACCGTTTGCAGAAAGTCTAGTGGGAATGACTTGGTATAGAGCGCACTTGCCCCCACTTGCAGGTCATCCGTAATTTGCCAGCCAGCGTTAATAGAAGCAATTTGTGGCGGGATCCCCTGAACGCGACTGTCTGATGCAGGGAACGCGGCAAAAGAAGGTGATCCTACTCCTGTACCTTCAATAATATCAGGACGACTATTATCAAACGCATCAATAACCTGCGCCGTACCTTGAAACGCCGCTGAATCATCAAAACGCGCGTCTAAGTAGCTATACGCGGCATTGATCCAAACATCGTCTGCTTGATAGAACATTTGTAGTTCGAAACCTTGCGTTTTCACACCACTGTTACTGCCATCACGGTTACGTAGGCTTCGGGTCTGGTCAAACACAGCGGCCTCTGCATACCAGCTGCTGTTTGGCGCATATTTTACACCCACTTCGTACAGCGTATTTTCAGTAGCAAAGTTAAGCGGGTTAATCTCGTTATTACCGCCTAACACCGTTCCACCCGCCATGCTGTTCGATGTTGCGTCGTTTTCTGAAAACGCCGCGTAAACATTTACATCACCCGTTAATTTGTACACTGCACTTAACTGGTAGCTGGTTAATGTATCGCTGTACGAATCTGAAGCTGCTTCAACACCAATCGGCGCTAGTGGGTCACGCGCGTCTACGTCATAGTAATCAACACGTACGCCAGCAATCGTTGAAAATTTATCGGTCCACGTCGAGCGCTGCTGAAGCGCCAGGCCTGTTTGCCATGCGGTAGAGTCGGTGGTGTCTGATAAATTAAAATCGCCGTTACCATCGCCGTCTACGTCGTACTGCGCCCCCGGTGAAACATATACGCCAGGACGCAGCTCAACTAATCGGGCTTTTTGGGCATCGGTAAGCGGAATAACGCGGTTTGAGATAGGCCCGGTTAAATCAATCGGATTATCGGCCTCAGTGGTAAACTGGCTATAGCCCAACACGTCGTTGTAACGTAGCGCTAACCCTACAGTCGTGGTTTGGCTGTCGTTCCACTTATAATCTAGCTCAGTGCGGTTTTCGAACGTGTCAGCCCCGTCAATGATCTCAACAAAGCTATTTTGCGCTATTTCTTCACGTTCAAGATATTGATAATATGTAATGTTGCGAAGCGCCACGTTATCAGTCATTTTGTATTCGACACTGCTTCGAATAACCGTAGTTTCAGCACCGTTAATGTCGTCAGGATTTGTGAATACGCGGTTGCGAGGAATAACCACTTCTCCGGTAGGAGAAATGATAGCACCTGCCCCCGGTACTGTACTGCCATTCGGCTGAGTGCCTTGCCCAGTAATATAAATACCGTTATCGATAAGGTCTTGCGTTGGGCGGTTGATACCTGCGTTGTCTGGATAGTCTGTGTCATAATACTCCGCGCTGATATCCCACGTCAGTACATCGCTTGGCGTATAGCGATAGGCTACAAAAAGGTTCGTGCTATCGCGCTCGGCAAAATCGTAGAAACTGCCATGGTCTAAGTACTCTGCACTAAAGCGAATACCACTTTTACCTTCTTCTATAGCTGTGCCGTAATCCACTTGCGCTGAATACTGATCCCAGCGCCCGGCGCGAAGGGTGACTTTCCCCTTGCTTTCTGTAGTAGGCGCAACCTTTGTTTGAAGGTTTACAAAGCCACCGTTGCGCTGCGTACTACCAAACAACACTGGCGACGGCCCTTTCACCACGTCAATTTGCTCAACGCTATTGAACGACAAAGGCAAACCAAAGCCATTGTTGCCCGCTTGACGTCTAATACCATCTTGAAAAAGCTCACCTAATTGGCCGCGTATACTGGGCAGGCTTGGCGTGCCAAAGCCGCTAGAGGCGTACGCGTTGGGCGCCGCTTTTACGATGTCGTGTAAATCGTTAATGTTAAGTGCCTCTATCGCTTGTGCCGACAGTGACGTCACCGCTCTAGGTGTCTCAGCTGCACTTAAACCGCTACCGAAAATGCCTTTAAGTGTATTATCACCAGGATTTAGCGTATCTAAACTCTGCTGGTTTCCGGTTACCTCAACCACTTCAATATCTGCCGCTTGCTGGGCATAGAGCGATTGACTGATTGCAAGTGCGAGTGTGCTAACGGCTAGGCCGATTACTTTTTTCATTAACAGATCCGTATTTTTAATTCTTGTTCGACAAGACCGATACGCGTCACAAAAAATTTCAGTACATTTAATTTTCAAAAAAATATTAAAAAACACAAAATTAATTGAAATTTTTATTTTGAACGGTCGTTCTAGTATGCTTGCACTATTATACTTTTGGAGCATGTATGCAAAACAACACCGATATTCAAAACCGACTACAATGGTCGCTACTTTCTCTTCGCGTAACAATATTTATCGTTATGTTCGTATGGACACTCGATAAGTTTGTTAACCCAGCCCACGGCATGGCCATTTTTGAAAAGTTCTATGGTATCGGCGGCGTGCCTGAAATGGCCGTTTACGTTATGGGCGCACTGCAGCTTGCGCTGGTTTTGGCATTCTTAGCGGGACTTGCGAAAAAATACACCTACGGTCTTATTTTTATCCTTCACGGTGGGTCTACCCTGTCTTCATTCCCGCAGTATCTAGATGCCTTTAATCACCTACTGTTTTTTGCTGCATGGCCAATGTGGGGCGCGTGCTTTGCACTTTTCCTATTGCGCGATGCCGATACTAAATTTGCCTTTGGCAAGTAGCAGCTATTCGTTAGCTAATCACGCTAGATAATACCGCTAGATACACCGCACGCTAGAAAGTTAGCGCATAGCGATAGTCCTTATATTTATTCTTTAGCAAGCTAACAAGATATGACGGCTACGCTTTTTAGCATTTAACTTACTGTTTGGCAGCAGCATACAGTTGCTGCCATTCAGCCTCTTCTACAGGCATGATTGACAGTCTTCCACCTTTTTTGACCAATGGCAGTTCATTAATACCGTCCATCGTTTTAATCACTGAAAGCGGCAGAACGCTTGAAAATTTCTCTACAAATTTCACGTCAACGCGATACCAGCGGGGGTTATCCTGACTTGATTTAGGATCGTAGTATTTTGATTCAGGGTTAAACTGCGTAGTGTCCGGGTAGCCGTCTCTTACCACTTCAGCAACACCTGCAATGCCGACCAGCTTGCAACTTGAATGATAGATAAATACTTTGTCACCCCGTTTAACGCCGTCTCGTAAAAAGTTACGCGCCTGGTAATTTCTTACGCCGTCCCACGGTTCCGTTTGTTCTGGGCGATTTGCCAAGTCATCGATTGAAAATGCATCAGGTTCTGTTTTAAATAGCCAATACGCCATAGTCGTCGTTAATTCTCTTCGTTGTAAATAGACAAGCCTGTCATTCGCTAAATGCGGGCATTTGAAGCGCTTATAAAAAAATGCGCTCATGGCTAGCTTTACAGCTTGTTGATTTAAGTGAGTATACAAAGCTCTTTAATTTAATGACAGTGCTATACCTTAGCTTGGCCAACACTGTTATAATTACGCACTTATTCTGAGCTTTAGCTTAATTTAAGCTCAGCAACTCTCTGATTTATCTAGATGTGATTACTATGCAAGCCACCATTAAGGCCGATCGCGGTCTGTTTTCTTACCCTAAATATTGGCCACACTGCCTGGGTACTGCGCCATTTCTTCCCATGTCGAAGGAAGAAATGGATGCCCTTGGCTGGGACAGCTGTGACGTTATTTTGGTAACGGGCGATGCGTATGTAGATCACCCTAGTTTTGGTATGGCGGTGATTGGCAGAGTACTTGAAGCGCACGGTTTTCGCGTGGGTATTATTTCTCAGCCAGACTGGACCAGCAAAGACGATTTCATGAAGTTGGGTAAACCCAACCTGTATTTCGGCGTAACAGCCGGCAATATGGACTCTATGATCAACCGTTACACGTCTGACAAAAAGCTTCGTCACGATGACGCTTACACGCCAGGCAATGTAGGTGGCAAGCGCCCTGATCGTGCGGTTACCGTGTATTCACAGCGCTGCCGTGAAGCGTTTAAAGGTGTGCCTGTTATTGTTGGTGGCATAGAAGCCAGCTTACGTCGCATTGCGCACTACGACTATTGGAGTGAAAAAGTACGCCGCTCTGTACTGTTCGATTCCAAAGCGGATATGCTCTTTTTCGGTAACGCCGAACGTCCTCTTGTTGAAGTCACTCATCGCTTAGCGGCAGGTGAAGATATTGCCGATTTGCGAGACATTCGCGGTACTGCGATTATCGTTAAAGAAGCCTTACCAGAGTGGCAAGGTGTTGACTCGACCTCTCTAGACAGGCCGGGCAAGATAGACGCCATTCCAAGCCCCTACCAGATGGAGCCCGAGTGCGATTCGCAGGATAAAGACGCCAAAAGCAGTGAAGCGCCAGAAGCCGCCCCCATTGTGATTCAGCCTGCGCAAAAAGAGAAAGAAAAGCGTAAGCCTTGGGAAAACGTGTACGTTAAGCTACCTGCGTACGAGACGGTGAAAGACAACAAGGTGTTATACGCACATACCTCTCGTATTTTGCACCAAGAAACCAATCCAGGTTGTGCGCGTGCGCTAATGCAGCGCCACGGCGACAGACACATTTGGATTAACCCACCGGCCATGCCGCTTGAAACCGAAGAGATGGACGCGGTATTCGATTTACCCTATCAGCGTGTGCCTCACCCTGTGTATGGCGATGCAAAAATTCCTGCATACGATATGATCCGCTTCAGTATTAATATTATGCGCGGATGCTACGGCGGCTGTACCTTCTGCTCTATTACTGAACACGAAGGGCGTATTATTCAAAGCCGTTCTGAAGACTCTATTATTCGAGAAATAGAACAAATACGCGATACTGTACCGGGCTTCACTGGTGTTATTTCAGACTTAGGCGGCCCGACGGCGAACATGTATCGCCTGCGTTGTAAGAGCCCTAAAGCAGAAGCAACATGTCGTCGCCCTTCTTGTGTGTACCCTAGCATTTGTGCGCACATGGACACGGACCATAAGCCAACTATCGATTTATACCGCCGTGCTCGTGAGTTGCCTGGAATTAAAAAGATATTGATTGCTTCAGGCGTGCGTTACGACCTAGCGGTAGAAGACCCGGAATACGTGAAAGAACTGGCTCTTCACCACGTAGGCGGCTACTTAAAGATCGCTCCAGAACACACCGAAGATGGCCCACTTTCAAAAATGATGAAACCGGGCATGGGCAGCTACTACCGCTTCAAAGAGCTATTTGATAAGTACTCACAAGAAGCAGGTAAAAAGCAGTACTTAATTCCTTACTTTATTGCATCGCACCCGGGTACCACCGACGAAGACATGCTAAGCCTTGCGATTTGGCTTAAAGAAAACAAATTTAAGCTCGATCAGGTACAAAACTTCTATCCGTCGCCAATGGCAACGGCTACCACCATGTACCATACCGAGGTAAATTCCCTTCGCAAAGTCACTAAAGACAGTGAAGAGGTGCCTTCTGCAAAAGGTGAAATTCACCGTCGATTACACAAGGCGATGCTGCGTTATCACGACCCGAAAAACTTTGCGCAAATTCGCGAAGCCCTTACGCGTATGGGGCGTGAAGACTTAATAGGCCGTGGTCCTCAGCACCTTGTTCCGCCAGAAACGGCAGATGAAAAACGCCAAAAAGCGCAAAAAGGCCGTCGTGGTGAACGCGCACTGACCAAACATACTGGGCTTCCTCCTACCTTTCAGGGCAAGAGCAGCAAAGGCGGTAACGGCGTAAATAAGAGCCGACGTAATTCCAACGCTAACAAGCAAGCTCGTGGTAACACAGCACAGCAGCGTAACGACACCGGCGGGAATAAGAACAGAGGCAACGCTTCGAAAGGAAATAATAGTAGTGGCAACAGCCGCGGCCGTACGCAAAAGCAGCCAAGTATGCACAAACGATAGCAGCACAAACGATAGAAACAAAAACGCCCAGAGCTTGTAGACTCTGGGCGTTTTTTTAAGGCCTATTGTCAACGATGACATTGCGCTTTCGTCGATTTATCCCGACTTATGCCTCGTCCACTATATAACAGGTCACATTTTCAAGCTTGGTAAGTTCCCCACTTTGGTCGTTACGCAACACGCACTGTTCACCATCACTTAGCAGCGTAAAGCTATAAACAGGGTTGTCGTGCCTTCCGTCAAAAGGTAATCCCCTGCCATCTACCTTTGCTTTACGCTCAATCGTAATGCTCGCGGTTTTACTGAATGCATCCTCGGCTATCGTTATGTTTAGACCACCAAACCAGTTGCTGATCTTACTTTCAATAGCTTGCTTTTGACTCACACTAATGGATTTGGTTACTGCCTCGTGTAACTCAGCCTCCTGCGTTGTCGCGCATCCGCTCGCCGAGAGCAAAAGTATGGCGAGAGGTGCTGCTAGCAGTCTTCCTTTTAGCAGTTTTCCTTTTTTATTAAGAAGCGACATTACTTGCGCTCCTGAATAACAGGCTGATTTATTTTGTTGTGTAAAATAAAGTTCTCTTTGCGTTGTTCAGGCTTGTCGATAGGAATGAGCTTTTCGTCCCCTAACGCACTTTGGTTACTGCGCAGTGCTTTGACATCCGCCACGCCGTTTGACGTGACAACTTCGGGACATGAGCCTGTAGCAGCATATTCCAATGCAGCTGACAGCATCCCTTCATTTGGATCACCCAAGCTTGCGGTAAAGTCATCTTCAACTTCACACCCCGGCAACTCAAAATCGAAATTAGGCGTGGTGGTAGGCATGAAACCATCAGCATAATCACCAAACCCTTTGTTATTCACCCCTTGGAACTGGATAGTAAAGTAAGTCTCACCACAATTGTCTGTTGGGTAGAACCCATACGGCTTACCACAAGTAGTAGAGCCAATTTGCACTACTTCTACATCAATACCACGAAGTGCATTCATTACCGCTTCACTTGCTGAACATGTCGCGCCCGTGGCTAAAACGTAAACCTTCGTCAGCGAAAGGCTAGGCAGAAGCGTGTCGGTAAGTTGCCCTGCGTTATAGTCAATAACATTGCGGTAAAACGGTGTTGGACGAATGGTCTCTCCGGTGACAGGGTTGGTGTTTGGGTTTTTATCGTTAAAACGCAATGTTTCAAAGGTTGCGTTATTGGTTTGGTTCGGACCCGCTATCATATAGGAAAGCTGTGAAGCTAGCGCCAAACGTCCTCCGCCGTTGTAGCGAAGGTCAATAACGAGCTCGGTCACATTTTCTTCAACAAACATATCGAACGCATCAATTAATCCTTCTTGCGCGGTAACGATAAAGGTATTGAATTGGAAGTAGCCCGTTTTGCCGTTTTCGGTATCGAGTACCTTTGCGTTTTGAACCGGCGTTACGCTGATATCGCCGGAGGTGATGTCTACTGAGAGAGTTGAACCATCAACCTGCACAAACTCAAAGCTTGTAACCGTACCTGCGTCTTCCGGAAACAGCGCAGCATTAATCGCGTTGACGCCCTGCTGCGTGTTGTCATTGACAAAGTCGACGCCGTTTATACGCGAAAGGGTCGCACCGCGAGGCACGCCAGCAGTAGCTGCAGGTGAACCCGGCTCAGTGAATCGCACTGTTAGTTCTCTCGGCACGGTTGTTGAACCAAATTCCCAATCAAACCCATAGCCCGATGAAATCCCCGATTGAGACAGTTCGTTATATTCGGCAGTGTCCTGTGAAAAGTGGAAGTTATCTTTTGGCGTACCGCTTGGCGTTAGCTCATTGGTTTTAAGCTGATCAAAATATCCCAACACTGAGAAATTTGCAGGGTCATTGTCATCTACATCGTCGTACCACAAGTAAGTGTCATTAGTCCAAGTACGTAGCCACAGCTTTTCATCCATGGCGGTACCTTGTGTATCTGGGTAAGCCCTATTAGTAAAAGGATCAATACCGCTTCTAGGAGTCTCACATTTCGCTAGATATTGAGATTGCGGTTCATACACCCCCGCTTCCCATTCTGGCTCTGTTGTTACAGGTGTCGTTGGCGTGGTAGGCGTTGTCACCACAGGAGGGGTATTAGACGAGCCTGAGCCGCCTCCACATCCAGCTAGAAGAGAAATCGTGACTGCAAGTGCAACAGAAGAATACGTATACGCTTTCATGATTTAGAAAATATCCTTTTAAAACGGCTAGCCCAAAACTACTAAACTTGTGCTAAAAACAACTTTTATTAGCATAGCCGATAGTGACATATCCTTCTAAGCGTAACTACATAACAAAAGTTTAAAATGTTTCGAAATGTAAGAAAACGTGTTGCAGAGTTGATGAGTAAGTTTCATTCGTGACGCGTATCGCTCTATCGCGGTAGAAAAGAAAACTACTTATTCTGCCGTAACAATATGCTTATTATCGTCTCTAGTTTAACTGCAACACACCTACCGACCGTGCAGTTAAGCTACTCACATATACACCTTCATCTGTCTGTATTGCGCCTGTAACAAAGGGAAATGCACCACTAGGGTCTTGATAACTTTGTAAAACCTCTCCGCTTTCGCTTATTTTAACAAGGTGCCCGTATGCTTGACCTTGTGGGCGCATGAACTGTGGCAGACGCTGTACAATTTTACGAATGAAAGGCTTGTCAGATAGAGCGTCAACGGGAGCGGAGCGAGGCGAAGCAAGACCCAGAAAGTACGCGCCGCTATTTGCCTGACTGATGTTGTCTGGGAATCCCGGCAAATTATCAATCACGACCTCTACTTGACCCTGTTTTGGCCCAACTAGCCAATAGCGCAACACGCGATATTTACCGGTTTCGTTGACCAACACTGAATTTTGATCATGGCTTATTGCGACACCATTCGCAAAAACCAAACCATCCATCAGTACATTACTCGTTCTACGTACTGGGTCGTACTCTATAAGCCTGCCATTGCCTCTATGTTCCAAAATTTCTAGCAGGCTCGCTTGCAGCGTTCCCCCATACTCTTTGGCGGAGAACTTGGTGGTTGCGTCAGTGAAGTAAATATTGCCGTTGTCGGCAACATCCACATCGTCCGCATATACAACTTTAGTGTTTTCTACTTGGTTAACCAATACCGTTAGCTCACCTTCAGGGTCTGCAATTAGCAATCCGCGATGTGCATCGGCGATTAATAAGTTGCCGTTGGTATCAAACTCGATACCGAGCGGGCGTCCACCAGTGTTAATCCATGGAGTAAATGCTGCCTCACCTTTTTTCTTGAGTAATACCGCACCAGAATGAGTAGCGGTTGCAATAGTTCCCGCAACGTTTATCGCAAAATCCTCCGGCCCTTTATCTGCGCCTAATTCAATAAGCGAAAGATCTGCCAGACGGTTGTTTTCCGCAAACTCCCCCGAAAATCCGCTACTGCTCGGTGCTTGCCAGCCTATTGGCGCAATGGGAACTGGCCACAATAGTAAATACCCTATGACAAGAATGACAACGCCACCGAATACCTTCATTTATGCTCTCCTGCAAGCAACGCATGTTGTGTATCTATCAAGCATAGCAAGCAACCCTCCGATACTCTGCTTTCGTTTATAAATAGAACACTATCATCCAGAGCTTTCTAAATAGCGCATATTTGAATATGCATTACAAATTCGTTAGGTAGCATCCATTCCCCCCTTCAGATCGTTTGTTTATAAAATGCTACAGAGGTACGTCATGCCATTTTATGCAAAAACACTCGGAGATAATCACGCTAAGCAAGTAGACAAAGAACTACGTGCGAGCCACGCGGGAGAGACGGGAGCCGTTTGGATATACCGTGGTGCTCTATTTGCCGAATGTGTTTTAAAACTGGTTAATTTTTCTGGCACAAACAACGAGGCACAACCCTTCATACATGAGCACCTTAAAACGGAAAGACGACACCTCGCCGTCTTTGAAAACGAAATGCCGCTTTTCAGGGGAAGTTTTATTTTACCTGTATGGATAGCTTCTGGGTTTATCACCGGCTTTATTCCAAGACTTTGCGGTATAAGTTGCTTTTACTACACCATTTACCGAGTAGAGCAGTTCGTAGATTCGCATTACGAAGAACAATGTAAGCGCATTTCTGCGTTAGCCATCCCCCCTTCAAACGTTATAAATCGGTTTAGACAATGCCAAGCAGATGAACAACATCACAGAGATGAAGCGCTGTTCCTAATGACAAAAAGGCCGTCGTTATTAATGAAATTATGGGGCGCAGCCGTTGAAAAAGGCTCTTCTATTGCCGTTGCAATCGCAAAAGTGATTTAAGTTTTCGAGCTTATGCGCAGTGACCTGTGATAAAAAATAGGCATCAGAGAATTTATTAATTGAAAAAAAAGAGACGCTTTTAGAGTGGGAAAAAAGGACAGAGTTCGGCTACCAAAACCCTGTGACAACTGCGGTATCAATGCCAACACACAGTTTCGTATTCGATGTGGTGATGAAGACACGTGGCGTATAGTATGCAAAGCTTGTCAAGAACGAGCAAAGGCCAGCAATGGCTATATGTATGGCGGTACGTGGAAAAGAAAGAAGCGTAACTAAGGGGCTTCCTGTGAGCCCCTAATAGTTACGATAAGATTTACGCATTCACTCTTTTTTCTTGCGCTGATTGAGGCGCGCTGTTACTCGCGTCGGCTTCAATCTGTGTTTCTGCATTTTTAGCTCGCTTAATCAGCGTATTAGCACGATAAACACTCCACACCACGTACACCACCATAGGTATATTAAGCTGAAGTGACGCAACCGATAGCGTCGCGCTTTGGTGCACAGCCGCATAGGCTATGAGTAACACCATTACGCTTAGGCCTGATATAAGCAACCATATCGGCTTTGTGAGTGATTTAACTCCCACTGTAATACCGGTATTAAGTAGCATAAGGCACCAAAAAACGGCGATGAGCGAGCCTGTAAAAAACATATCTGCTACAGCAGTTAATGCGAGTGCACTCACACTACCCCACACCGTGCTGTACCAAAGCCTGCTTGCTAACGGCGGATGCGCCTTCTTAGACAGCCAAATCTCCATACCCGACACGCAAAGCATGGTCAGCATTACACCAAGAACAAAGTACAGCCATTTGCTGGTAAGGCCGGCGAAGTCACCGAAGTGCAAACGGTACATCGCCCATACCAACTGCTTACCCCATTCACCGAATTCATAGCCGGCCACACCGATAAAGTTACCCGCCGTATCGAATCGATAGCCTTCTGCGTAGATCATTCTATTGGGTGCCTTGGCATATATTTCGATGAACTGCTCTGGTTCACCGACTTCGTGTACCGTTAAAAATATTGGCGACTTTTCTGGCGCTAGCGTTTCCATTTGTGCAAACGCCCTACCAATAGCCGGTTTACCTTCCTGTGGCGCTAATACAGGGTCTGGCGTAAAGATTTTCTGGATAACCGCGTCGCGATCGCCTTCGTAATTTAGTGAGGCAACAACCACCAAAATGATCCCTGCCATACCAAAATATGCGCCTGTTATACCTATAACTAAATGAAAAGGCGCTGCCCATAGTCCAAAACGGTTGTGCAAATCAATTTGTGCTTGCTGACCGTTGCCACCCCGTCGAAGTTTAAAAGCATCTTTTGCTATTCGTTTGTGAGCAATAATTCCAGTGACGACAAGAGTACAGATGATAGCGCCCAAAGCGCTGACCAAAATCATTCCCCAACTTTGTGGCAAATTGAGATACAAGTGCAAGTTCACGAGCATTTCGGTAAAAGACACGCTTTCTTGCTCTAATAAGTTACCTTCACTGTCGGCAAAGTAAGCAGCATGATCGTTTTCTACCACCAACCGAGGGATATCTGATGTAGGGAAAACCACATAAAGATGGTGAGACTCCTGCGTATTCTGAGCCAAAAAGGTGTCCATCGCCTTTTCAACAACATCAGGAGAAACATTCTTCATTTCTTCAATATGCGGCTGTTCCCACCTTTCAAACTCTAAGTGAAAAACCGCAACGGTCCCAGATAAGCACACCAAAAAGAGAAGTACACTTAGAAAAACGCCTACCCAAGTATGTGCATTTAATGCATTTTGTTTTGTTATTTTATCCATCGATATTCACCTACATGGGGAAGAAAATAAGTATTGGTAGGCAAAGCGCAGCCAAAACTGCGTAAGCAACAACAACTTTAATTTTGTGGGCGGTAGCAAGGTAGTGATAAACAATAAGACCCCAAAAAATTGGCAACAGCACGATACCTGTAGCCAACTTCCCTGCTATTGAGAATGGAAGTAGCGCACATAGTCCTAGCGTCAATAACACGCTCACAACCAATAAAACAACCAGCACCACGATGTAGTTTGCGATGTTCCCTAGAACTGTACGTCGCGAGAAATCAAAGCTCCTCGGCTGAGGTACATTTTTTGGCTGAGGCAAATGCGTTTGGTTAAACGCAATAAAAGGCCACACTAAAATGGAAGGGATACACAGCACATACAGCACGCCAAACTCCCACCCCTGAGCATAAGACCAGCACACTGCTGCAACTAGCCATACGACAAGACCCAAATAAAGATACGTTGACGCTTGAGCGCGCCAACTTTTATAAATAACACCTAAGGCTGCAAGTGTTAAACCACCCGCTGCAACTGAAAGCATGATAAATCCTTAAAACGAATAGGTTAGCGACGCGTTCACTGTTCTGCGTACACCAGGGAAACAGTCACCTCTGAATAAGCAAGACGTGAGATATTTTTTATCGGTCACATTTCTTACATTCAGCTGCAAATTCAAATTATCTGCTAGCTCGTACGACACCATCAGGTCACCAAGGGTGTAGCTAGGCGTGTCGTATCTGATGATACCATTCTCAGAAACTGATTCTCCCACGTAGCGAATACCAGCTCCTACCGTCAGCGCTTCAAGCTCAAGTGGAGAATAATTTACCCATAGGGATGAATTGCTGTCTGGCTGTGCTGACAACGAAAAACCGTTAGGATCTTCTGCATCCAAGACCGACGCCGCAAACTGCGCTGTTATCTGGCCAAAGTCTACGCGCCCTTCAAGCTCAATCCCTTCAATGGTCGTTACGCCTTGCTGTTGCGCCGCTTCGTCTGGTAATCCGTTAGGATTAGGAAGGTTTGAAACTTCAATATCGTAATACGCCAGCGTGATAAAACCAGGTACTGACGAGAGTTCATACTTAATCCCTGCCTCGTATTGACGACCTTCTTCAGGCTTAAGCTGGTTGTTATTGTTATCTAGTCCCACTACCGTCTCGAACGACTCAGCGTAACTAAGGTAGGGAGAAATGCCGTTGTCAAAACGATACAAAATTCCAGCTGAGTATGATGTTTGCGTGTCATCCTGCTCAGTTACGCCCGTATCATTATCAACGCGGTCGTGACGTAGGCCTAGCGTTACCCGCCAGTTTTCATAGGAAATTTGATCAGACAGGTATAACCCCGTGTCCGTGACTGTCTGTTCAGGCGCATCGTTGTAGATTGTGTCGAAAATGGCTTGCTCTGGTGCGCCTGTGTACTCAGGGTTAGCCAAGTCCAGAATGTACCTAAAATCACCTTGTAATACCCCACCACCAGCATAGTAAGCAGAGTTGGCGTCAGTCTTAACATGTTGATATTGTACACCCGCTAATAATTCATGTTCGAAAGCGCCTGTTACAAAGCCCTTGTTTACACGAATATCAAAAGCGTGTTGATTAAACGTATTGTCTGCTTGATAAAACGTTCTTGGCACAAAGGTATCGGTAGGCGCGACCGGTGCCCCTACAAAAGCGTTTAGATAGCGAGTACCGCCCGTAAAAGTGGGCCACGCTTGGTGGTAGTCTGCCTCACCATCTCGCCATAAGGCAGTAAATGAAAGTGACGTTGTATCGTTAATCAAGTGCTCGCCAAGCAAAGTAACTTGGTCCGACTTAGTATCAAATTTATTAAACCCTGGTTCACCTGCGTAAACATCTTGGTCGGGTAAATAAGTGCCGTCAGCCAAAGGCAATAATGTGCCTTCCACAGGAATAAACTGCGCTGCTGTATCGCTATCAGTATCTTGGAATAACCCGATAAGCGTTAGCGTTGTATCGTCAGAAGGCATGAAGGACAGTGACGGCATGAATACTTGGGTGTCATCGCTAACATAATCAACCTGAGAGTCAGCATTACGATATATACCAACAAAACGCCCCATCCACTTATCATCTTCAGACAGGCTGCCGTTTACATCCACCCCAACTTGCGCGCGGTCGAAGTTTCCGTAGGACAACACCACTTCGCTTCCTTTGCCTAACGTCGGCGTTTTTGACACATAGTTCATTATGCCACCGGGAGAGCCCTGACCGTAAAGTACAGAGGCAGGCCCCTTAAGCAGCTCAACCTGTTCCATTGTGTAAATTTCAGCTCGCGTAGAATTATAGCTGCCAAACAACTCTTGAATTGAGTCGCGATAGCGCGGAATACTTAATCCTCTGGAAGAGATTGAATCGACTCGGGTGGCGTATCCGTAAGACTCCCCCGTCACACCCGCCATATAGGTGGCAGACTGAGAAAGATTTAACACACCTTTTTGCTTTAAATCTAATGCGGTTTCAATGGAAATTGTACGGGCGAGTTCGACAATGGGTGTATTTGTTTTTGTTGCGCCAAACGGAGAACGCATGCCCACTACTTCAATCTTTTCTACTGCATTCGCTTCTGCTTTTTCCGCTGTTGCTTCTCGCTTATCTATAGCTGAGCCAGCGCCACTTTCATCTTCCTGAGCATGTGCGTGAGACACTAAGATAGCCGCTACCGCCAAGCTGAGTAATTTCTTATTCATGTTGAGTGTTTTCTGTTATTAATTTTTAAGACCCATCAATTCACCTATTACAAGAATGAAGTGAACTGAAGGCTGCATTAGTACTTTCGTCTAATTTAGCAAAAATTTACACAAATGATAACCAGTATCATTCACATTAACATTAATAAGTAACAGAAAACGCGTTAACCGAGGTTGTTAAGTAACATAAAGATACGCGCATACAAAAAAGCCGAACTAACAGCGTTAGCTCGGCTTTAACTCTCATGAGAAGTGAAAGGCTAATGACTATGCCGCTTCACTTTCCTGTTCAGACTCAACTACTTCATGGCTTAATAAGTATTCAAATGCAGCAAGCGATGCTTTCGCGCCCTCGCCCATCGAAATAACAATTTGCTTATACGGTACTGTTGTTACGTCACCGGCTGCAAATATACCCGGCTCAGATGTATGACACTTAGTATCAACAATAATTTCGCCATACTGCGTCATGTCTACCGTGCCCTTCATAAACTGACTGTTTGGTACAAGTCCAATTTGAACAAATACACCTGCAAGTTCACGGGTGTGCACTTCGTTAGTTGAGCGATCTTGGTATTCAATTGCGTTTACTTTGCCATTTTCAGCAGTAATTTGGCGCGTTGCCGCGTTCTTGATAATGGTAATATTATCGCGCTTTTGAGCTTGATCGATAAGTACCTTATCCGCTTTTAGTTCTGGCATAAATTCAAATACCGTCACCGATTTTACAATGCCTGCAAGGTCAAGTGCTGCTTCAATACCTGAGTTACCACCGCCAATGACCGCTACGTCTTTACCTTTGAAGAAAGGGCCGTCGCAGTGTGGGCAGTACGCAACACCATTACCGATGTTCTCTTTTTCGCCCGGAACACCAAGTTCTCTCCAGCGTGCGCCTGTCGCAACAATAACCGTACGAGTGCGGATCTGTTCGCCAGAAGAAAGCGTAATGGTTTTAATGTTGCCTTTCTCAATGCTATCAACACGTACGTGCTCTTTAAGCGTTATGTCGTAATCGCGTACGTGCTCCATCAAGTTACCAACAAGCTCAGGGCCCGTTGTTTTAGGTACTGAGATAAGGTTCTCGATACCCATGGTATCTTTAACTTGGCCGCCAAAAGTTTCAGCAACAATGGCAACTTTAAGGCCTTTACGGGCACTGTAAATCGCCGAAGCAACGCCTGCTGGACCACCACCGATAACCGTTACGTCTTGAAGTGGTAACGCATCGCCTTTGTTTGCTTCTTTAAGGCTAGGGTCGCGTTCAATTAACTTGTTGATAAGCACAGAGGCATCAACTTTACCATTCGCGAATAGCTCGCCATTAAGGTATACGCTAGGAACACCTTGGATGTCGCGCTCTTGAATTAGATTTTGATATAACCCGCCGTCGATCATTTCGGTCTTGATGTTAGGATTAATCAAAGCAAATTGATTAAGTGCCTGTACGACTTCAGGGCAGTTGTGACAGCTTAAGCTAATGAACACTTCAAAATTAAGTGGTTCATTCACCGCTTTCACCATCGACTTAACGCTATCGTCTAGCTTAAGTTCAGTACCCGCTGCATGCAGCATGGCAAGTACAAGCGAGTTAAACTCGTGACCGCCAGGGATACCAGAAAAACGAATTCCCGTATCTTCGCCGTCAGCTTCCAACAAAAAGCTGATTGCACTGCGCAACTCATCATTTGTGTCACGCTCTTCTACGTTTAATTTTTCGCTTACTGAAGCAATGTCGGACAGAAACGTCACAAGCTCTTCACGCTTGCTATGTTCACCGGTCTGTACGACAAAGGTTACGTTTTTTTGCATTGACTCTGCATATGATTTCAATGCTTGTAAAATTTCTTTAGTTAACACGGTTATTCTGCCTTATTTTCGACACGCCGATCCCCGCCAACCTTTTGAAGGGTCAACAACATAAGCGGAAATTGGAAATTAATATCAGGGAGTGGAGACCCACTCCCTACAAATTATTTGCTTAATACTGTGCAATGCACGAAGCGCTAAGCGTGCTGCTTAGATTTTGCCTACTAGGTCAAGTGAAGGTGCTAGAGTTGCTTCGCCTTCTTTCCACTTAGCTGGGCAAACTTCACCTGGGTTGTTTGCAACGTACTGAGCGGCTTTAACTTTGCGTACTAGGTCATCTGCGTCACGGCCGATACCTTCAGAAGTGATTTCCATCGCTTGGATGATGCCTTCTGGGTCAACAACAAATGTAGCGCGGTCAGCAAGACCCATAGTTTCACGCATACAATCGAAGTTACGAGTGATTTCGCCTGTTGGGTCGCCAATCATTGCAAATTTGATCTTGTTGATCGTGTCAGAAGAATCGTGCCATGCTTTGTGAGTGAAGTGAGTGTCAGTAGATACTGAAAATACTTCTACGCCACGTGACTGAAGTTCTTCGTACTTGTCAGCGATGTCGCCAAGCTCAGTTGGACAAACAAATGTGAAGTCAGCTGGGTAAAATACGAAAACTGCCCATTTACCTTTGATGTCTTCGCTGCTTACGTCTACGAATTCGCCGTCTTTAAATGCAGTTGCTTTGAAAGGTTTGATAGCAGTATTAATCAATGCCATGTTTAATTCTCCATTTGGTTTAAATTACTTTCGCACGTTAAACACATGCGAATACAAACTTTACGTTTATTGTGTCGACATGGTTTTGCAGTTTTGTGAAGATAATCACGTAACGCGAAATTCATGTCTCTCGAAACTGGTGATAAGAATAGCGCGCACAATCACAAAAAACTAATTGGTAAAAATGAATCGCTTAATCAGGTTATTGAATTGAACGATGAAAATTGAGCCAAAATAGATTGATTGTTTTGCAATACGGTTTCACCGGCTAAACTCTGCTGAATGAGAAAACTATGACCCATTCCCGACTACAGCGCATCTCCCACGAAATAATGCTAATCGATGGACACGCGCCATCTCGCACTTTGGCAAAGCATGCAAAAATGGAGGCCAGCCCCTTTGTTTTCTACAGAGGCAGTGCGCAGTTGTTTTACGCTGATATAAAAGCTGGCCTTATCAATTTTCCTAGAGAATGCGAGACAGTTCCCCTCACCAGCGTGATGGGAGACTGTCATACTTCCAATTTTGGCTTTCTCACAGAAGAAGGGTCTCACGGAGATACAGTGATCTTCTCACCCAACGACTTTGATGATGCGTGTGTCGGCAAAGCACATTGGGATGTGCTTCGTTATCTCACTTCATTGCACCTTGCCCAGATACATTGCCTAGGCACCGTTGATGGAAAGTATGCGTGCGATAACATCGACATCACTAAACCTGTTGTCAGCCACCAGCAGGTTATTAATGCGCAATACGCATTTATTGAGCGTTATGTAGAAATCTGTAGCCAAGTAGTAGAAAACGCCATGGTGATCAATGAAGCCATAGACTACTGTCCAGATGCCGTGCCAAGCAAGCTGACCAAACTATATAAAAAAGCCAAAGCTCGCAGCGCAGGAGGAGAAGACTTCACGGTTAAAAGTGCGCTGGCTAAAGCCGTTCATTTTGATGGCAAGACCTTGGGGTTTAAGGCCAACAGTGAAAAATTTTCTACCCTAAGCCCACAAGAATACGCCACGCTACTAGAAGCTTTTGCTCCCTACATGGACGATGCGGTAGTCGATATAGTGAAACGCCTGGACGCGGGCACCGGGTCGGTAAATATGGCGCGCTACTACTTTTTAGTAGGACCAGCAAAACCACATAATTCAGCAAGCTTTGCGCATTGTCATATTGTCGAGGTTAAGCAACAACGTGTTGCGGCGCCTATTTATTACTTTCCAGATTTTAACGGGTATACGGATTTAATGGTTGATGGGGCACCTTCACCCCATCAATCTGATACCACCCTCAGATGGTTGATAGATCGACTCCGTAGTTGAGTTCCTCTGCGAAGTCCGGCAGTCCGTAACCGATGGTTTTCTTGTAGAAAGGAGAGACCTTCGCAGTCGGTGCCTTCTTCTTGTGCTTCGTGGTGTAGAGCATTCGTGCCCGCATCACCTCGAAGGAGTAACCGCGCCCTTCACGGTTCTTGTCCTTGGCCAGTCGGTTGATGGACTCCGTGTAAGCGTTGGTGACGGGCATGTCCGTCTCGAAGTAGGTCATGGTCTCTTCGCGCCAGTTTCCCACTGCCCTGACCAGATCGCTCCAGACTTCCTTTTGGCCCTTCGGGATGGTGGCTATCCACTCGTCCAGGGCGGCTTCTGCCTGGAGCCGTGTGGTGGCGTCCCAGATGCCGTAGAAGCGCTCCTTGTGCTCGTAGGCGGCCAGCAGTTGCGGGAACGCGCCTGTCCAGGTCTCCATGATGAGGCGCTCCCGGTCTGAGACTTCGTGAGCGCGTTTCAGCAGGATTTTCCGGTCTCCCTTGAGAGTCCGACTCTGGGACGGTTTCAGCTCCTTTCTGAGGCCCTTGCGCACTCTCTCTAGGGCATCGTTGGCCATGCGCACCACATGGAACTTATCGACCACGATACGGGCCTGGGGCAGCACAGCCTTGACCGCTGCCCGGTAGGGGTTCCACATGTCCATGCTGACGATCTCGACCTTCTGCCGGTCTTTCAGCTTCATCAGGTAGTTGGTCACCACGTCCTGGCGGCGGGTGGCCAGCAGGTCGAGCAGGGTTCGCTCCTCAATGTTGGTCAGAATGCAGCGGTAGCGCTTGTTCAGGTATAGCTCGTCAATGCCCAGGATGCGGGGCGTCTCGAAGCGGTGCCAGCGCCCCAGGAACTCGGCGCGGGCGTTGAAGATGTCGCGCACCGTCTTCTCGTCCAGGCCGGTCTGTGCCGCCACAAAGGTGTAGGGGTGGTTGAAGGATTCCTTCTCCACGTACTCATGCAGCCGCAGTGTCATACGGAATCCGTCCACCATCTCCGGTAGCTGGGGCCTGAATGTTGTCTTGCAGGCCCGGCAGGTGTATCGGCGGCGGACCACCCAGAGAGTGACCCGCTTGCCGTGGATGGGCAGATCACGATAGGGAACGTCACGCTTGCCGAACCGTACGAACTCACCCTGCACGCCGCATTCCTCGCAGGCGATGGGATCGGGCACGTCCACCTGGAAGTGCATTTCGTCGTCGGTTGATTTGCAGCCCAGTACTTGGTATTGCGGCAGGTGAAGGATGTTGTCGGGAAGTTCGGTCATGGTGTTGTATAGGCGTAGGTGTCAGTCAGATCCATCCGACTCGGCATTGGTGTTTGCTTTTTTACCCAACAAGCTGCTGGAAACGAAAAGTAAGGCACCGAGGACAATTGCACTATCAGCCAGGTTGAAGGCCGGCCAATGCCAGTCTCGCCAATAGAAATCAAAGGAATCCACAACATAGCCGCGAAAGACCCGGTCAATCAGGTTACCCATGGCGCCACCGAGGATAAGACTGTAAGCGATGGCTTCTCCTTTATGACGATTTTCAAGGATCAGCTTGATCAGAAAAATCGAGACCACTACCGCGATTCCGATAAAAAAGTAGCGCTGCCAGCCTCCACCATTCGCAAAAAGACTGAATGCGGCACCGGTGTTCCATAGGTGCACCCAGTTAAAGAACGGGGTCACCGAAACATACTCGCCATAGGCCATTGATTGCTGCACCAGCCACTTTACAGCCTGATCAGACGCTGCCAGCAGGCCCGATATGGACAATAGGGCATACGGCGAGAGCTTTTTGCCAATAATGAGCATTATTTAACCCTTCAACGCCAAAATGCGTCTGGCACCGTTAAGTACAATGCCCCCCGCGATGGTGCCGATAATCAGATCCGGATAATTGGAACCGGTCCACGCGACCAGGGCGCCGGCGGTGATGACCCCCAGGTTGATCACCACGTCGTTGGCCGAGAATATCCAGCTTGCCTTCATGTGCGCCCCGCCTTCCCGATGTTTGGATATGAGCAGCAGACAACTGGTATTGGCAATCAATGCGACGAATGCGATAGCCATCATCACCAGCGATTCAGGCTCACTACCGAATACAAAGCGTCTCACCACCTCTACGAGCACGCCCACAGCCAAGATCAGTTGCAGTACACCAGCAAGATGCGCGGCACGTACCTGCATTTTCACGCTATGTCCAACCGCATAAAGGGCAAGCCCGTACACCGCCGCATCGGCAAAATTGTCCAGGGATTCTCCAATCAGGCCGGTGGACCGGGCGATCAGACCGGCAGTCATTTCCACCACGAACAGAAGTGCATTGATGCCGAGCAACCAGCGCAGGGTCCCGGATTCTTGCTTAGCAGAAGCTGCCGAAAACTCGGCGGCCTTGATGGTCTCCGGATTTGCAGCGACGGTTTCCTGAAGCGAGGCGCCTAGCCCCAAGGTCTTCAGTTTCGAGGTGACGGGCTCGACCTCGCCGTCATGCACGACCTTCAGCCGGCGGTTCGACAAGTCGAAGGACAGCGCCCGAATCTCCTCAAAGCCGTTCAGGGCTAGGCGAATCATTCGTTCTTCTGATGGACAGTCCATCTTCGGCACGGCATAAACACTGACCCATCTCCCTGGCGCCTCGGAGGAGGCCTGTATATCGGTATCCGCTGCGGACGTTGCATCAGCGCCACAGGCGCCACCACAGGATTTGCTCATAATACGACTCCACTTGAACAATGTTGTGGTACCATTTTAAACTATAAAGCTACTATAAGGTCAATAGAGTAAAGAATCCGTTGGGGAGGAGGCTGATGCGCATTGGTCAGTTGGCGCAGTTGGTAGGGGTCGAAACACAGACGATCCGCTTCTATGAACAGCAGGGCTTGTTGCCGCCGCCTGATCGGCAGGACAACGGTTACCGTGTCTATACCGAGAAGCATGGTGAGGGGCTGGCCTTCATCCGCCGCTGCAGAATCCTGGGCCTGTCACTGGCTGAGATTCACGAACTACAGAGCTATCAGGACGACCCTCATCAGCCTTGTACCGCCGTCAACACCTTGCTCGATGATCACATCTCTCATGTGCGGTCGCAGATAACCGCTCTGCAAGCGCTTGAGAAACAACTCGTTTCACTGAGAGCGAGTTGCAACGATGACCGGGAAGTTGAGGCGTGTGGGGTTCTTGCTGGAATTAGCGAAGGAAACATGCACCAGCAGTAGGTGAAGCATCAACCAGATAATCCGATGAGATGCCGGTCTGTCTCACTCTCATGCAAAGGTAAGATCAACCATTTAATCCGCTTACCCATTTTAACCCGGTTAATCGCCTAAATGCGGCACACCTTACAGCTCGATGCCAACGAAGAATGCAAAGAAAACCCGACTTAGTGCTTGATGAAGTTAAGTTTGAAAATGCGCATTACCTGATTCGCTCCCGACATCACGCTAAAGTGGGAATCGACCCACAAGATATTGCAATGGGAAATAAAGCGATAAATGGTGGCTTTGAGTATAATACCAATGCACACAGATAATCGCCCACTCAGAAGGCGCTGGCAAGTTTCCTAGCGAAGCGTGGGAATGCAGGAATGGCTGTTCCCTTTCAAATTCCCAGAATGAAGCTAGGAAGCTTGCCAGACCTTCCCGAAGGGCGAGTTTAAAATGTCCGTACTCTTTGTTGTGTTACCTTGATGTAGAGCCACTATACCTGCGGCAACACGCCGCGATTACGAACATTTTAAATCTCGCTGCGTGGGTGATTATCTGTGCGGATTGGTATCTTGCCGAATTGTGCGGGTATAGCCTTGCGCTAGCTCACTGCCGAGGCGATAGAAGAAGTACACGATTCGCGTCGTCAGCATCAACATCTTTTTCTCAAGTAAAAAGCCTGCTCGTAAAAATAGCAAATCTTTATACAGAACAAGTAGTTGATGATCATGCGCTGTTCACTCGTGCGCTGAAATAAAGATATCAATAAAAAGCGTATTTTTTACCAGGCGAACTGTTGTCATAGTCGTGTCGTTAGCATTACTTAACACCTATATTAGCTTTTGGTTAAGAGTTAAAGGTATGAGTAAACTTACCTGTAGATGATAAGAACTTGATATTTAAGCAATATTTTAAAAACAGCTTGAATAAGGTTAAGTCATTCCTATCCTTTACAAATGCCCTTAGTGTAGTTCAAGCAATAAGAAAATTGCGCTTCACATATCACTCTGTTTTTTCTATTTCGGCAAAAGCAGAAACAGTAATTATGTGAATTAAAAATAATGAAAACTACAAAGGGAAAATGACGTGAAAACATCATTAACTTTACTATCTGCAGGAATCATTTCTGCACTTTCTTCAACCGCCATCCAAGCTAACGATTTAGTCATTAGCGGTGTTATTGATGGACCGTTAAGCGGTGGTGTTCCAAAAGCAGTTGAACTTTTCGTAGTCAATGACATAGCAGATTTGTCTACCTATGCCCTTGGAACTGCAAACAACGGCGGCGGTACTGATGGCGAAGAGTTTACGTTTCCAGCTGGTGCGTCTGCAAGCGCTGGTACTTATATCTACGTAGCATCAGAAATTGATGGATTTACTGCGTTTTTCGGTTCTGCACCAGACTACGATACTTCATCAATGGGTATTAATGGTGACGACGCTATTGAGCTTTTTAAAGATGGCAGCGTTATTGACACGTTTGGCGATATCAACACCGACGGTAGTGGCACCGCGTGGGAGTACCTAGACGGTTGGGCATACCGGACGTCAGGTCAAACAGCAAATGGCGGCAGTTTCGAAGCATCTAACTGGACTTACAGTGGTGTTGACGCGCTTGATGGCTCGACCACTAACACTGACGCTGCAACGCCGTTTCCAGCGGGTACATTTACCACTGAAGGTGGCGGTGACGTTGTAGAAGTTCCAGAAGAGCCTGCTGTTGAGCTAGGTATTTGCGGTGCAGACGCGACACTTATTAGTGCTATACAGGGCAGTGAAAGCAGCTCTGCTGAAGTTGGCAATAACGTTATAATTGAAGCTATTGTAACTGGCACACGTGCTGGCGGCTTCTTTGTCCAAGAAGAAGCGTCTGATTACGACGCTGACGACGCCACGTCTGAAGGCTTATTTGTAGAAGGTTCTGTTGACGTTGAAACAGGTAACCTGGTTCGCCTTTACGGTGAAGTAGAAGAAAACTACGGTATGACCACACTTGCTATGGATAGTGATGTGGCTGCACTTGATTGTGGTACAGCGGATGCTGTAGCAGCGGTAGAACTTTCTATGCCGTACGAACTTGACCTTGAAACCGTTGAAGGTATGGTTGTTAGCGTGACTGATGCAACAGTGACAAGTACAAACAACCTGTGGCGTTTTGGTGAAATCGTTGTTAGCGACACAGTTAAACGCCAACCAAGCGACGTAGCTGCGCCTCTGTCAGAAGCTTATACTGCGGCAGAAGAAGCGAGCGAGACAAGCCTTCTTACAATCGAAGATAACAGCAGCTCGCAGTACCCAGATGCTCTTAATTACTTCCCTACTTTCAGCTACGTTAATGCCATTCGCATTGGTGATTCGGTTTCTGCTGCTGGCCCACTAAACTACAGTTTTGGCACTTACAGAATTAATCCAAGCGACGTTATCGGAGTAACGTCTTCTCGCGAAGCAAACCCAGTGGTTACAGAAGGCAACCTATCTATTGCTACGTTCAACGTGCTTAACTACTTTAATGGTGAAGTAGATGCAAATGGCGACGTAACTTTCGATTATGACGAAAACCGCGGCGCAGACGATGAAGTGGCGTTTGAATTGCAACAGGGTCGTATCGTTGAAGCTATCGTTAACCTTAACGCAGACGTTGTCGGTTTGATGGAAATCGAAAACGATGGTTTTGGTGAAAATAGCGCTATCCAATCTCTAGTTAATGCTATTAACGCCGAACTTGGTGAAACCGAGCAATACTCATTCATCGCAACCAGTGATGGCAGTGAAATTGGTACGGATGCGATTACTGTAGGCTTGTTATACAAAGCTACAGTAGTGACGCCAGAAAATGATGCCATGGTAGTTGCTATGCCAGAGCAACAAATTGATGAAGATAGCCTGGCACGCATGCGCCCAAGCCTTCTTCAATCGTTTGTACACACTGAAAGCAGCAAATCGTTCCTTGTTGCCGTGAATCACTTTAAATCAAAAGGTTCACAGTGTGCAGAAGATGTGGCAGAAGCGCCTTCTGAAATCACCTCGATTCAGGGTAGCTGTAACGCACTTCGAGTATCGGCAGCTATCACATTAGGCAACGCATTAAGTGATGAGAGCCTGCCTGAGCGCAAGGTAATCTTAGGCGACTTAAACGCTTATAGCGCTGAAGATCCAGTAGCTGTACTTACCGATTACACACCTGAGTCTCGTGGATACACTATTACGACTGCGGTCAATACAGGTATGGATGAAGGCTCGTCAGTGGACGTAGAGTCTAGCTTCGGCTATCACAACTTGGCTGAAGAGTTTGATGCAGAAGGCTTCTCATATTGGTTCTACGGAACTGAACAGGTAGGTAGTTTAGATCACGTACTAGCAAGTGATGCCATGCTTGCAGACGCCATTGACGGTGCTCACTGGAACATCAACTCAGTTGAAGCTTACCAGTTGCAGTACGATCAAGCGCTTCGTTATTACCCAGATGAAGACGGTTACGCCTTTACTGATGTTGGTCCATTTAGAAGCTCAGATCACGACCCATTCATCGCAACCTTTGACCTACAAGCAGACGTAGTTGAAGAGGAAGAAGAAGAAAGCAATGATAGCTCAGGTGGAGCAATGGGAGGAATTCTTGCCCTGCTAGCTGCAGCGGTTGGCTTTCGTCGTCGTTCGACTACTGCTAAGAAATAAAAAGTGAAAGAATGAAGTCCACGCTTAACGGGTGTGCTTCATTCACATAAAAAAAGCTGCCTCAATGGAGGCAGCTTTTTTGTTGGTACTCTTTTCAATAACAGTCTGTGCAGTAACCGTTATGCTTTAACGGCTACCACACCGACTAAGTCAGCAGCGTTACTGTCATCCACCTCAATGCCGATTCGGCTTATATACTGATCGCGCTTTTCAGCCTGGGTTGGCGACAAGTCACTACTTAAAAGAAGCTTCGCCGCTTTATGGGCCGCTTCCATCTGCTCGTCTGTTAAATTATCCCCTAAGTGGATTTGAGTAATAACTTTTAACAAGCTCAGTGCAACTTGTTTGTCTTTCGGCGACAGTGTTAGTGCCTGGCGTAAATTGTTGAAAGCTGGCGACAACCGATTCTCTTTGTAGTTAACCGCAGCCATTTGCTTAAGCTCTTTTGTGGTAAATTGAATTTCAGTACGTTCAATCGACTCTTGATTCAGGTATTCATTTACCACTTGAGAAGTAAACGTGTCCCCTTCAATTTGCTTTCTAAGCTTATCTAAAATACTCACACAGTGTTCACGCATTCCTAACTCGTGAAATGCTTTCATTTTATCGAGGCTATCTTCCATCGAGAGTCCGTCGGTAGATGCCGAACGATCCTTCATCAACTTTTCAGCCCCTTTTTTGTCGTCTCGCAAGCACAAGACACGCGCTTTTACGACGTCAATCTGCTCGCCAAGCTGAGACTGCATGCCCTTTTGTTGTTTCAATTCTTCCAGTTCAGATTCTGCGCGTTTCATATAGCGTTCGCCTTCTGTACTGCCAAGACTTGTGGCTAAATCAATGGTTGAACGAATAACATTGAGCGTTAGCTGAGGTGAGTCATGGATAGAATTTTTAGCAAATTTTGCCATATTTTGAACGGCTGAAAGTTGCCCTGCCTTATCGTGGTTCAATCGAGCAAGATCCCATAACCGTTTGTTACGCTCAATATTGCGAGGTGCTAGCCTACTCGCCTCTTTCATTTGTTCGTAGGCAATATCGAACTGCTCTTTCTCAATAAAATACTGAGCAAGCAAGTCAAAGGTTAAGAATCGCGTGTCGTGGCGCTGCAATAAGTCATCAACCAGTAGCTGGGCTTCTTCTAATTCATCTTGTCGAAGCAACGACCGGGTTAAACCAATGTGAACCCACGCATGATCCATGCTCTGCAATAAGCTTCTAAAGTAGTCTTCCGCAGTTTGATAATCGCGAAGCTGCAATAAGCAATCACCAATTAAGCGTTTAATTCTGGTGTGATACTCCGATAGCGAAGGATCTTTTAACTGGCGCTCTGCATAGTACATAGCGGTGGAATAGTCCCCCACCTGCATACAATGAAGCATTTTATGTAGCTTTAACCTTATTTGGATAAGGTATTCCAAACGCAGCTCAATTTTGTTGCGCTGAAGAGGTTTGACCCAAAAGTCATCCGGTTGCAATTCAACAATACAATTAACCAATTCAGGCGATGTCTCTGCACTGAGAAAAATGACCGTGGTGGTGTCGTTGATGTGATTGAGGTGTTTTAATTCTTCAAAAAGGTGAAAGCCATCCTTGTCGTGACTGACGTTAAACGCCAGTAAAACAAAGTCGTATTGTCTTGCAGCACACAACCTTTTCGCGTGAAAGGCATTAAAAGCACTGCTTACGTTTTTTATTCCAATTTCATGCAAAGCTGATGACACTACATCATGTACAAGCCCCTGGTTATCGATAACCAGCACATGTAATTCTTCTCTTGGGGTTGGGGCAGGTATTTTTTCCAGCATTTACCAATCACTTCTAACGTCTTTTCCCTAAGCGTCGTAATAGAATACTTGCTATTGCGACGGCACAATGTTGCGCGAGCTGTGCGCGAGAGGAGCTGGCCCATAATTCAAACCAGTTTTGTAATAATAGCGCGCATACAGCCTAAACTTATTATACATAAGTCTTAGTTTTTAGATACACGCGCGTTTCACAACGTGATTAGTGCTTTTATCGAGGCGGATCAATCGCGTCGTTAACGCTTCCGTTAACCCTAAACCAACCTGCAACCGAGTGACGGCTGCGGGCAGCAGGTAATACTTCATGAGGGAATTGTTCGCTCAAAAAAACAACGAAAGTACCTTTCGTTGGCAGCACCCTTGTTCCAATTAGATCACTATCATCAGCGTAGAGCACGAGTTCTCCCCCATCTTCTGAAGTCCAGTCGTCATTCAAATAGGCGACTAAAGACAACACGCGATTGCCCTGACCTTTAAACGCATCTACATGGCGTTTGTAAAATTTACCCGGCTCATAGCAGGCAAAATGACTTTCAAAAGAAAAAAGCCCCATAAAAAGCGAACGATTTACATACTGCTGCAAGGCTTCACACCATGAAAGCCACAAAGCGCCTTCACTAGATGAACCTGTAATCCAGCAAATCTCGTCCCCTCTAACTTTTTCAGCCTTTTGATAACTCTCTGCGCGACCAATACCTGCCGCTTGATATTCAGCTTCAGAGATTGAACGCTGGCAGGCCAAAAGTGCTTGTGTAATGAAATCAGGTAAACCATGCTCTTGAATAGAAAAGCCTTTCGTGACTAAGTCATCGACGATATTTTCAAATATGGCTTCATCGAAAACGTGAAGAGGCTGATACGACGCAAGTTGTTCTCTATTCATCAGAGCAATTCTACCTTTGAGCGGTTAACTAATCGTGTAGTTAGGAGCGGGTTGTGTACGTTAAAAAACTAGCGAACTTATACGCGGGGTTGAATCCTATAGCAATTGCATCACCACGCATTTTCCGCGCTATTTTTTTATCGATAAAAGAAAAATTATTTGTCGTTAAGAAGTCGCACGCTTCTTGCTTATTTAATATCAATTTTAAAGTGAGCAAATGACGGTAAAGGTAAACTAAATCAATAAGTAAACCGAAGTGTATATTTTAAGAGGGTTGATTGAGAGACTTTTCTTCTGCCCTTGTTTCCGTTGCCATTACGTCTGCACATACGGATTGTAATTAACAGTTGAAAAACGCATGGCAAGGCGGTTTAGTAAAGATATACGCAATGTACGTATTAAAATTTTTAGCAAAAAGAGTAACCCATGAGTCAAGATCAAACACAAATAGAAGAAACGGAACATCATCTAGACTTAAGAAATTTGAGACTGGACGACTACAACGATGTTAAAGCGTTAATGGATGAGGTATACGCCAACGTTGGAGGCGCATGGCCTTACTCTAACTATAAAGCCCAAGTTACTACATTTCCCGATGGGCAAATATGTATTGAAGATAAAGGCAAAGTGGTCGCTTTCGCCATTTCAGTGATTGTAGATTATGACCAGTTTGGGGATAAACACAGCTACGATGAAATTACGGGTGATGCTTATTTGACCACACACGATCCTAACGGTGATGTGCTTTATGGTGTTGAGGTAATTGTTTCACCCGAGTATCGAGGTCTACGCCTTGGTCGTCGTCTCTACGAAGCGCGTAAAGAGCTCTGTCGTAACTTGAATCTAAAATCCATTATGGCGGGCGGTCGAATCCCGAACTATAAAAACCATGCGCATGAGCTGTCGCCTTATGAATACATTGAGCAAGTCAAGCTCAAAGACATCTACGACCCCATTTTAACTTTTCAACTTTCAAATGGATTTGAAGTCAAGCAAGTCATGTCGGCTTACCTTCCAGAGGATGAAGCCTCACAGGGTTATGCGACGCTACTTCAGTGGCACAATATTTATTATGAACCGGGCACGCCTTCGCTCATCGCCAGCAGGAAGACCAGCGCACGAATCGGATGTATTCAATGGCAAATGCGTTACTTCAATAATGTAGAAGAGCTTTTACAACAAGTAGAGTACTTCGTCGATGCCTTGTCTGACTATTCTTGCGACGTTGCCCTGTTCCCTGAGTTTTTTAACGCGCCGTTAATGGGCCTGAGCCCGTCAGATTCATCAATTGATGCAATTTGGCATTTAGCGACCTATACCGATGAGATTTTAACTGCCGTGTCTCATTTGGCCGTATCGTACAATATTACGATTATCGCAGGTTCTATGCCTGTGGTAGAAGAGGAAGAGCTCTATAACGTCAGCTACATTTGCAAACGCGACGGCACGATTGAAAGCCAGTATAAGCTTCATCCAACACCTCACGAAAAAGAAGATTGGATAATGAAAGGCGGAAACAGCCTTAAGACATTTGATACCGACTTCGGCAAAATCGGCGTTTTGATCTGCTATGACGTGGAGTTTCCAGAGCTTGCGCGTATTCTTGCCGATCAGGAAATGCAAATTTTGTTTGTCCCCTTCTGGACAGATACCAAAAACGGTTATTTGCGCGTGCGACGCTGTGCGCAGGCCCGCGCTATTGAAAACGAATGCTACGTGGCAATTGCAGGTAGCGTAGGTAACTTACCCAAAGTGGACAACGTAGATATTCAATATGGGCAAACCGCGGTTTTCTCGCCAAGTGATTTCGCGTTCCCACATGACGCAATTGTCTCTGAGACCACGCCAAACACAGAAATGACGCTCATTGTTGATTTGGATTTGGATAAACTCACTAAGCTTCAAAATGAAGGCTCTGTGCGGAATTATCTTGATAGAAGACGAGATTTGTATCGCGTTGAATGGATCGGCGATAAGCAGTAGCGCTACGCTTTAAGGAAATTCTCGGATTTTATGGCTTATGTATAATTGACATTGAGCATAAGCCGTAGAATTTCCTTTAATTTAGCGATAACATGCTTTAGCGCGCAAATATAAATGTGCTGTCTTCTTATTGACTTAAAGCATCTAAATGCGATGAAGTTAGCACTACATAACGAGATTATAAATTTACTATGGCAAATAATTCGAAAAACGATGAGTTCCCAACCATTAGATTGGATGAAGAAGACCGTCGTGATTACCAAACAAAACGTCAGGCGGCGCCAACAAAAGCAACGCCTCCACCTTCATCTGCCCCATCAGCAAACCGCCAACCCTCTGGTGGTGGAAACGGTAATGGAATCTGGGTTGTATTCGTTGCCGTCATCGCCTTGGCCGCCTGTGGTGGTTGCTATTACCTGTACACCATGCTTGAGCAACAGAAAGCGGTTGCTGAGCAAGCGGAGCAGCGCATTTTGCAGTTAGAAAACAAGTTATCTGCTACAGGTGAAGAAATTGGTGAATCTACTGTTGCCCTGCAAGTTAAAGTTACTGAGCTAACCAACAAGACAAACGAGCTTTGGGAACAAATGGATAAGTTGTGGGCGTCAGCTTGGCGTCGTAATCAACAAGAGATTGCTGATCTTGGCGACCGCGTAGGTAACGTTCAAAACGCCTTGAATAAGAACATCAACTCAGTTTCAGAAAATGTAAAATCGCAAGCAGCGGCCATTGGCTCGGTTAAGAATCAACTTGCTTCGTTAGCTGATGAACTGCTCGCTGTTAATGTTCAACTTGAGCAAGCAGCAAGCGATAAACAAAGCGCTCAGCAAAGCGTACGCAATTTAACCGACAAATTGTCTGTGTTAGAGCAACGCAATACGACCTTATCTGGCCGCATTACCAGTTTGGAAAACGAAATTCGCGATATAGCAACCAAAGTAGTATCTAGCGGTGGTTCAACGGGTGGAAGTGGTTCGGCTCCTTCAGCTGCAGGTAACCAGTAAACCAGATTAAATCTGTTGTAATAGTATACAACCGAGAATAAAAACCACGGTTTAACGCATAAAAAAGAAAGGGGCGAATCGCCCCTTTCTTTTTGCCGTGATAATATTGCCCTCTTTTGAAATATATAGGACCTAATGCGCAATGAGTGAGCAAGCGCCCAAACGTTTAAATAAATATATTAGCGACACTGGCCTGTGTTCTCGCCGTGAAGCGGATAAACTCATTGAGCAAAATCGCGTTACCGTTAATAACCAACCACCTGAACTGGGTACGAAAGTGGGGCCTGGTGACACTGTAAAGGTAGACGGTAAAGTTGTAGGCGCAGTTGCCTCAGACAAGTCAGATCGCGTATATATTGTCTATAACAAACCCATTGGTATCACCTGTACAACTGAGCGTCATGTCAAAGGCAACATTATTGACGCTATCGGTCACAAGGAACGTATTTTCCCCGTAGGAAGGTTAGACAAACCATCGGAAGGCTTAATCATTTTAACCAGCGATGGGGACATCGTGAACAAGATCCTGCGCGCTGAAAATGCTCATGACAAAGAATACGAAGTTACGGTTAACCAACCAATCAGTGAGCGCTTCGTCAACCGTATGTCTCGCGGAGTACCAATTTTAGGGACGGTGACGAAGCCTTGTGTGGTTAAACCCACGGGCAAAAATACATTTACCATTATTCTAACTCAGGGTCTTAATCGACAAATCCGCAGAATGTGTGAGTTTTTAGGGTACGAGGTCACCAAACTAAAACGAACCCGAATCATGCACCTTGAACTCGGCTCACTAAAACCTGGCCAGTGGCGTAACCTAACAAGCCGTGAACTAACTATTATGCAAAATGCAGTTCGCTCTTCTACAAAAACAGCGAGCAAAGTTGAGTTGCGTAAATAAATGAAACTACTACATTTAGTAGTAGTTTATTGATAAGACAATTTAAGACTTTGAAAAACGGACATTATCATTTTTTTTCGGTAAAGGATTTTCCCCCTAGTGCTGAAATATTGGCTAACTACGATGTATTTTTCGTGGTGGCTTCTGTTGTTATTGCAATATCTGCTTCCCTTATCTCTTTCGTTCTTTCTGCGAAGATGTCGCAAACAGAGTTACAAAATGAGCGAGCATTTTGGTCGCTGGCATCAGCGTGCTTTCTTGGTTTTGGCATTTGGGCGATGCATTTTGTTGGGATGCTTGCCTATCAGCTCCCTCTTGAGGTTTCGTACGACCCTTTCATAACCCTACTATCTGTGTTACCGGCGATTCTTGCGAGTATTGTTGTGATGAGTAAACTGCCACATAAAGCTAACTCGCTTTTGCTTCGAAGTTTATATATGGGGCTTGGCATTGGCAGCATGCACTACATCGGCATGATGGCAATGCAGATGAATGCCATTATGGCGTACGATGGCTGGTACTTCTCTTTGTCTATTGTGGTTGCCGTCGGTCTAGCAGGTATTGCTTTAAAAACCCATGAATATGTCACCACGTCGCAACTGCGAATACTTAAACAAATTGTTCCCGCCATTATAATGGGCAGTGCTATATCCGGTATGCATTACACCGGTATGCTGTCTATGCACGTATATGCACTGCCCTCCACGCAAATACTACAAGAGCCGGAAACCAAAAACCTCGCTTATTTGGTCATGCTAATGGTGATGCTTTTCGCGTTTACTATTCTTATTTTTATTGAGCTGCGAGCACGTACGTTACTGCTAGAGCGCTATAACGCGGTGTTAAATACAGTACAAGAAGGCGTATTGACCTTCGACAGTGCCGGCATGGTTGAATTTGCCAACCCTGTCGCGTTAAGCATGTTTGGTTTAGACAGTTTTTCTCCTCAGACCATTCACATACGCGAGCTTGTGAGCCCTTCTGAGCATGCCCATGAGCCACTCCTGATAGGATTAAAAAAAGCGGCAAAGAATAGCGCAGCGCACAACGTGCCTTTAACTTTGGACGGTATTCGGAAAAGCGGAAAGGTTTTTCCTTTGACACTTCGCATTAATTTGCTGCCGGGAAACCATATTTCATATGTGTGTACGGTAAAAGATTTGTCTGACGTCAAGAACCAAGAAGTTTTTGCACAAACGGTGTTTGACGCACTGCCCAATATGTTGATTGTAAAGCGTGCCGACAGCCTTTCGATTACCCATGTAAATGATGCAGGAAGTAAAATATTGGGCACCGACAAAGCGTCACTCGTGGGGCTATCTGACTTTGATATATTCGACGAGGCGGAGGCCAAGAAATTTATATCTGACGATAAGCAATTACTTTCAAGTTCTGAAAAGCAAATCGTTAACGAATTCAAACTCAATATAGGTGGTGTGACGCGCTTTTTTGAGACCAAAAAGATTGTCATTGATGACAACTATGGCACCCCTCAATACATATTGGCACTGTCTGAAGACGTAACAAAATGGCGGGAAGCTCAACAGACGCTTAAAACGTTAAACCGCCGCATGTCTATGGCCGCTGACGCAGCTCACATAGGTGTATGGGAGTGGGACATCGCTACTAACGAGCTCATTTGGGATGAGTGGATGCATAAAATCTACAATGTCTCCAAAGCTGGTTTTAGTGGTCAATTTAGTGACTGGGAATACACAGTTCACGATGACGATATTGCCAATGTGAAGCAAAAGATAGAGCAATCAATAAAAGATAGCTCAGGATTTCACGCAATTTTTAGAGTGAAAGCCGCTGGCGACAAATACCGTCATGTTAGCGGTTATGGTCGCATTGAAGGCAACAAGATGTTTGGAATTAATGTTGATATCACCGAGCAAGTCGAAGCAGAACAGAAAATTAGAAAACTGGCAAATAGCGATACGCTAACAGGTTTAGCTAATAGGCTTGCCCTATCTACCTATATGCGAAATGAGCTTCCTCGATTAGAGAGAAACAATAAGGTGTGTACGCTACTTTATCTGGATCTCAATCGATTTAAGCCCATTAATGACGAATACGGCCATACAATCGGTGACGAAGTTCTTGTTGAGCTTGCACAAAGGCTTCAATCCATGTGTCGCGCGTACGATATTGCATCACGGGTTGGTGGTGATGAGTTTATCGTAGTAATCACCGAGCTAAGCACTGAATACAATGTAGAGACACTTAAAGCCCGACTTGCTAAAAAGCTTACACAGCCTATTACTACCACACAAGGCGCGTTCAGCGTTGGCGTTAGCATAGGTCACGCGAGCTATCCAGAAGAAGGCAAGACGCTAGAAGAGTTAATTTACATTGCAGATGAGCGGATGTTTGAAGATAAAAAGCAAAACATACCGTCGAACTAACGCGTAGTACAAACACAAGGTTAATTGGCCGGCTTCATACATGTACTAGGGCGTATTGCACTTTGCTGTACATTTTTGCAAAAAAAAAGCGCCCATTGGGCGCTTTTCTTGAAACCTAGTCTTATCGACGTAGACCTAGACGCTTGATAAGGTCAAGGTAACGCTCTGCGTTCTTGCCTTTAAGGTAGTCTAGAAGCTTACGACGTTGGCTAACCATACGTAGAAGACCACGACGTGAGTGGTGATCTTTCTTGTGATCAGCAAAGTGACCTTGAAGCTTGTTGATGTTGTGAGTAAGCAAAGCAACTTGAACTTCTGGTGAACCAGTGTCGCCTTCTTTAACGCCGTACTCAGCAATGATTTTTGCGGTTTCTGCTTTAGTTAGTGACATATCATTCTCCTAATATTAATGCTTCGCCGATCACTAATTCAGCAAAGCGGAATGAGCGCCGTATTATAATGACGTTTACAGACTTAGCAAGCCATAAACCGTCTTTATTTACCGGCGCAGCTACAATGGATAAACAACTCGACGTTTTGGGTTAACAAACACTTCTTGTTTAGGGATACCTTGGTCTTTCGGGTCAAGAACCCCTTCCCCTACGCCTAAGAAAATACCACTGGTATCGTCGCCATGGTAAACGCGGTAAGACACGCCTTCACCCAGCGCTTCGCTACAAATCCCTTTTACAGATTGACCGTTATCAAAACGGTTTCTTTCAGCATCGTTAATGGTCACAAATGGCAACCGACTTACGGCGGTATCCATAGGAATTAATAAGTCATCCAGCGCTTCAAAGTCACTGTCTTCCAGTGATTTCTGAATTTCAATTAACTTATCAAGCGAGACCATTTTATCTGTGGGATAGTCTGCTACTTCCGTACGGTGTAAGCGAGTCACGTAGGCGCCACAGCCAAGGTTCTGACCTAAATCATCTACGATAGAGCGAATATAAGTGCCCTTGCTGCATTTAATGCGCATTTCTACAAACGGCAGTTCAATACGCAGTACATCTAATTCATACACTTCAATATCACGAGGTTCACGCTCAATCTCTATACCTTGACGTGCATAGTGATAAAGTGGCTTACCTTGATGTTTAAGCGCTGAAAACATGGACGGGATTTGTTTACTCTTACCTAGAAACGCCAAGCACGCATCACGTACTTGTTCTTCGCTTACATCAACAGGCTTTTCTTCAACCACTTCGCCATCGGAGTCAGACGTGGTGGTGCGAACACCTAGTTGAGCAGTTACCTCGTAGGTCTTTTCTGCATCCAGAAGAAACTGAGAAAACTTCGTAGCTTCCCCCAAGCAAAGGGGCAACATGCCACTGGCAAGTGGATCAAGTGCGCCTGTATGCCCAGCCTTCGCAGCTTTGTACAGCCAGCGCACTTTTTGAAGCAGTTGGTTAGATGACCCACCAAGCGGTTTATCAAGCAATACTATGCCGTTAATCTCACGGCCTTTACGACGTCTTGCCATTTACTCCTGCTCTTGTGGATCATCTTTATCGCGCTTTGACTCATCTTTTGCGATGGTCTGAGACACAAGATTAGAGATACGCATACCTTCAACAATCGACTTATCTTCAAAGAAGTGAAGATCAGGCACTGAGCGCATGCGAATACGTTTAGCTAGAATACTGCGAATAAACTTTTTGTATTCTGCCAGTTGTTTTATTTGCGCTTTACCTTCTTCTTCGGTGCTGTTGTAGATAGTCACAAAGATCTTTGCATGCGCTAAGTCGCGCGATACATCTACGTCAGAAACCGTGATCAAAGGCATGTCGCCAACGCGGTGCTTGTATTCATTTTGCAGAATGCTCGCCACTTCTTTATGAACTTGCTGAGCAACTCTGTCGGTACGTGAAAATTCACGGGCCATTATACTCTCCTTTCCTTATTTAACGCAGGGCATGCGTGAAGCCTGTTTACTGTATACAGACAAAAACGGGAGCACTCGGCCCCCGTTTTTCACATGCCGAATTAACTAAGGCAATTAAATTTCGCGCTGAACCTCAACGATTTCGAAGACCTCGATTTGGTCGCCTACTTTCACGTCGTTGTAGTTCTTAACGCCGATACCACATTCCATACCGTTACGTACTTCTTGAACGTCGTCTTTAAAGCGACGCAGTGATTCTAGTTCACCTTCGTAAATTACTACGTTGTCGCGAAGTACACGGATTGGGTTGCTACGCTTAACATTACCTTCAGTAACCATACAACCCGCAATTGCGCCCAGTTTCGGTGACTTAAATACGTCACGTACTTCTGCAAGACCAATGATTTCCTGCTTGAATTCCGGTGCAAGCATACCGCTCATGGCCGCTTTCACTTCGTCAATTAGGTTATAGATAACGCTGTAGTAACGTAAATCAATTTCTTCAGCTTCTAGTACGCGACGCGCTGTTGCATCGGCACGAACGTTAAAGCCTAGTACGATAGCGCCAGATGCAGCCGCAAGGGTTGCGTCAGTCTCAGTGATACCACCTACACCACTACCTACAATATTCACTTTTACTTCAGAAGTAGAAAGCTTAACAAGTGATTCAGAAATTGCTTCTACAGAACCCTGTACGTCAGCTTTAAGTACGATGTTAAGTTCGCTAACGTCACCTGATTCCATGTTCGCAAACATGTTTTCAAGTTTCGCTTTTTGCTGACGAGCAAGTTTAAGTTCACGTTTCTTCTGATGACGCTTAGCTGCTACTTCACGCGCTTTACGCTCGTCTTTAACAACGGCTGCGTCTTCACCCGCTACCGGAACACCAGACAGACCAAGTACTTCTACAGGTGTAGAAGGGCCTGCAACTTTAATTTCATTACCGTTTTCATCGCGCATTGCACGAACACGGCCGTACTCTTCACCACAAAGTAGAATGTCACCAGCGCGTAATTGGCCTTCTTGAACCAATACAGATGCTACTGGACCACGGCCTTTATCAAGGCGAGATTCAATAACAATACCGCGACCTGGGCCTTCAGCTACTGCTTTAAGGTCTAGAACTTCAGCTTGTAGAACGATAGCTTCAAGCAGTTCGTCTACGCCCATACCTGTTTTCGCAGAAACGTTACAGAACTGGTGCTCACCGCCCCACTCTTCTGAGATAACTTCTAGTTGAGATAGCTCAGTTTTAACGCGATCAGGGTCAGCTGTTTCTTTATCCATTTTGTTCACTGCAACGATAAGAGGTACGCCAGCAGCGCGAGCGTGCTGTACCGCTTCTTTCGTTTGAGGCATTACGCCGTCATCTGCAGCAACAACAAGAATAACGATATCCGTCGCCGTAGCACCACGAGCACGCATTGCGGTAAATGCGGCGTGTCCAGGTGTATCTAGGAACGTGATTTCGCCATTTTCTGTTTCTACTTTATATGCACCAATGTGCTGGGTAATACCACCGGCCTCACCGTCTGCAACTTTCGCGCGACGAATGTAGTCAAGCAATGACGTTTTACCGTGGTCAACGTGACCCATGATAGTTACAACAGGTGCACGTGTGGTTTTTTCACCGCCAGTGCCATCTGCCAACAACTCATCTTCAAGTGCGTTGTCGTTAACAAGCTCGTACTTATGACCCATTTCTTCAATTACTAGTACCGCTGTATCTTGGTCTAGTACTTGGTTAATGGTTGCCATTTCGCCCATCTTCATCATCGTTTTGATAACTTCGTTAGACTTAATTGCAAGTTTACTTGCAAGTTCGCCAACTGTGATGGTTGCGCCAAGCTTAACTACACGCTCTACAGGTGCAGCTGGCTTGTTAAAGCCTTGCTTAAGATGCTCACCCGCATTTTTCTTCGACTTACGACGACGGCGCGATGAACGCTCAACCTGCATGTCTTCTTCGTCTTCAGCTTCTTGAGCATAACGGTTAGAGTGCAAGTGAACTTCTTCAGCTTCTTCTTTCTTACGACGCTCTTCTTCTTCCTTCCAGCGACGCTCGTTCTCTTCAGCAAGTTTGCGCGCTTCATCAGCCGCTTTCTTCGCGTCTTCTTCAAGCTTCTTCTGCGCTTCTTCTTCTTGCGCTTTGCGCAGACGTTCTTCTTCCTGACGAGCCGCTTCAGCTTCCGCTTTTTCAGCTTCAGTTAGCTCAGGTTCGTCGGCCTTACGTGCTTCAGCTTCTTTTTTCGCTTGTTCTGCGCGACGAGCACGCTCTTCTTCAGCAGCTTTCTTAGCTTCTTCAGCTTTACGTGCTTTCTCTTCAGCGGCTTTTTTCGCTTCAGCTGCTGCTTTTTCTTCCGCTTCGCGCTTCAGACGAGCTTCTTCTTCAAGACGCTTCGCCTCTTCTTCCGCTTGACGCTGCTGTTCTTCAACATCGCTACGCTTAACGTAAGTGCGCTTTTTACGTACTTCTACTTTCACTTCTTTAGACTTACCAACACTTAGCGTGCTAGTTGTCTTACGCTTAAGTGTCATACGTGTCGGTTCAGCTGCGCTGCCGTGTTGCTTACTTAAATGATCCAATAGTTTTTGTTTCTCGTCTTCGTTTACCTGATCGCCGGCATTCTTAGTGATACCCGCGTCTTTAAACTGGCCAACCAATCGGTCAACGGTCGTACCAATGTCGCTGGCGAGCTTTTCAATAGATACATCTGCCATTACGTAATTTTCCCCCTGTTGACCTTACTCTTCTTCACTGAACCATACGATATTACGAGCCGCCATGATTAACGCACCGGCTTTCTCTTCGTCTAGTTCATCGATATCACTGATATCATCGGTACCTTGTTCTGCTAATTCTTCCAGGTCAGTAACACCGCGGCTGGCCAACACATAGGCCACGTGTTTACTCATACCTTCAAGATTTAATAAGGCTTCTGTAGGCTCTGCACCTTCAAGCGATTCTTCGTTCGCCAGTGCACGCGTGGTTAGGAAAGCGCGCGCTCTGTTGCGCAGCTCTTCAACCATTTCTTCATCTAACCCTTCAACCGCTAGAAGCTCACTTGCAGGCACGTATGCCACTTCTTCTAACGTTGTAAAGCCTTCATCTACCAAGACAGACGCGAATTCTTCGTCAATGTCCAAACCAGCAGTAAATAGATCAAGTACCTTCGCGTTTTCTTCTTCGTGCTTCTTGTTGAGATCTTCAACCGTCATCACGTTAAGTTCCCAGCCTGTAAGCTGGCTAGCTAGGCGAACGTTTTGACCACTACGGCCAATTGCCTGTGCTAGGTTGTCTGCTTCAACCGCTACGTCCATGCTGTTGCTGTCTTCATCAACAACGATTGACGCCACTTCGGCGGGAGCCATAGCATTGATAACGAATTGCGCTGGGTTTTCGTCCCATAACACGATATCAACACGTTCACCGCCAAGTTCCCCTGAAACGGCTTGTACACGTGAACCACGCATACCAACGCACGCACCAACCGGGTCTAAGCGTTTGTCATTAGTTTTAACCGCAATCTTTGCACGAGAACCTGGGTCACGCGCTGCAGATTTAATTTCTAGTGTCTCTTCCGCAATTTCTGGTACTTCCAGACGGAAAAGCTCAACTAGCATGTCTGGGTGCGTACGGCTAATAAATAGCTGTGCGCCGCGTGCTTCTGGACGAATAACGTAAAGAAGGCCACGTACACGGTCGCCCGGACGGAAAGTTTCACGAGGAAGCATGTCATCGCGGTAGATAACACCTTCAGCGTTGTTACCTAAGTCGATGATGATGTTGTCGCGGTTTACTTTCTTAACCGTACCTGTAACCAGCTCACCTACCTTGTCTTCGTACTCAGCAATCATCTGCTGACGCTCAGCTTCACGTACTTTTTGTACAATCACTTGCTTTGCGGTCTGCGTAGTTATGCGGTCGAATTTAATAGATTCAATCTGTTCTTCCACATAATCGCCGAGTTGTATCTCTGGTTCGTCGATTTGTGCAGCAGAAATCGTAATTTCAGCAAATGGGTTTTCCTGTTCTTGATCATCAGGGATAACCAACCAGCGACGGAATGTATCAAAGTCACCAGACGTTCTGTCGATGCTTACACGAACTTCAATTTCGCCTTCGTTTTTCTTTTTTGTTGCACTAGCGATCGCAAACTCTAGCGCTTCAAAAATTTTCTCTCTAGGCACTTGTTTTTCATTTGAAACGGCTTCCGCCACTAACAAAATTTCTTTATTCATTTTCGCCTCTCTTTTGCTTTCGTCGATGAAAGCAGAGCTGTTCCGTTAATCGAACGTGGGAACAACGTTACCTTTTTCGATATTCGCCACAGCTAACTGGAACTGCTGGCCATCCACTTCAATACTTACGATGCCATTTTCGCACGTGAGTACTTTGCCTTTAAAATTACGTCTGTCATCCATTGGCATAGACAAACGAATTTGAACCACTTCACCCACAGACTCGATATAGTGCTTCTCTTTGAAAAGCGGTCTGTCCATACCCGGTGATGACACTTCCAAGTTGTATTCAGTGCTAATTGGATCTTCAACGTCCAAAATTGCGCTAACCTGATGACTTACATCTGCACAATCATCAACGGTAATACCGTTTTCATGATCAATAAAAACGCGAAGAATAGAATGCTTCCCCGCTCGTACAAACTCGATCCCAACCAGCTCAAAACCCAGTGCTTCAACACCTGGCTCTAGCATTTCGGTTAGTTTCTCTTCAAGTTTTGCCAATGCAAACCTCCAAAAACGAAAAAAGGGCCTAAAGCCCACCTGTCATCACCCGGCTCAGCGAGGCTGACTCCAGGTTTTAATACAACAAAAAGCCCCGGACTAGCGGGGCTTTTATTAAAATTCTGAACCCATACCTGCCAACAAGGGCAGTTGCAAACCTATGGGTAAAACCACCGTTAGGTGATAGCTTGCTAATGATAAGTGCGTTACTTTCCTGTACTGAGGGAGCCCGCTCTCATCACTTAATGAACACATTATACGTATAGCCGTCGCATTAAGCAACAGCCAATAGGCGCAGACACTGGAGGGTGTCGATCTTTTCTGTGCAAAATTCGGCCAGCATGAAAGTACTTTAATTGCGGTTTAGTCCAGCAGACTTAGTCTTCGTCTTTAAATGTCGCTTTAATATCAAGAATTTTAGGCATAATTTCTATCATCAAATCAACAAGTCTGGGTTCGAAATGCTTTCCCTTTTGGCTTTGAAGAAAATCGACCGTTTTTTCAATACTCCAGGCGTCTTTATAAGGACGTTTGCTGGTTAAGGCATCGAACACATCAGCAATGGCGCAAATACGCCCCTCAATGGGAATATCTTCACCCGCAAGCCCTTTAGGATAGCCTGACCCGTCCCATTTTTCATGGTGGGTAAGCGAAACAGACTTTGCAACTTTCAACAACAAAGAATCGCCGCAATCACCAATGATTTCCGCACCAATCTCAGGGTGGTTTTTCATGGTGGCAAACTCTTCGTCTGTCAGCTTCCCTGGTTTCAACATTATACTATCAGCAATACCAATTTTGCCGATGTCGTGCATCGGTGCAGCATGAAGCAGAATTTCAGCCTGTTTATCTGTAAGTCCATAGGCAAGTGCAAGCTCTTTCGAATAATGACTCATGCGCATGACATGCATGCCCGTCTCATTGTCTTTATATTCCGCCGCTCTACCTAAACGCTGTACAACTTGTAAACGGCTATCAAGTAGCTCGTCAGCTTGCACCAAACTGAGGTGGGTTTTAACCCGCGCTTTTACGGTGGCCGGAGATATAGGCTTAGTAATGTAGTCCACAGCGCCCGCTTCGAAGCCTTCCGTTTCTTCGTGTTCATCATTTAAGGCGGTGACGAATATAACGGGAATGTGCCTTGTATCTGCTTGCTGTTTAAGCTGGCGGCATACTTCAAAACCCGTCAGTCCTGGCATCATAACGTCAAGCAATATCAAATTTGGCTGTCTAGTCTCAGTGAGCTTTAACGCTTCTTCGCCATTTCTCGCAAAAATAAGCTGATAATCATTAGCGAGAAGTTGCTTTAAAACCCTTAGGTTTACTGGCTCATCGTCAACGAGTAATAAAGTAGGTTTTGTGATTTCAATGTTTAACATGCCGCGTCTCTTGGCTACTTTAATTCTTGTATCAATGTAGAGATGCGCTCATGCGCCAACTCGAACTCAAAATCATCGATATCTAAGAGAATTTGAGTTATCTGTTCTTTGTGACTAGAACACCCAACTTCGCGTAGAAATGACAATTCATCTTCATCTACCATGTTTTGCTCTACACTATCGAGCATAGCCTCCAAATGACTCAGCAGCAATGCATTATCGATACTTTCATTAATGGCATTTTCGGCATACAGTGGCGATTCGCTAAGCATCAACTCGATTTTATCTAAGGCATCACGAAGACGGTTAACGTCTTCAATATTCACCTCTGATTTTAGAGCCTGAGCTTCAATTTCCCTGGTCGTATGATAGAAGGTGGTTAAGCAAAGATTACCCGATGTACCTTTTAAACCGTGTGAAAGTGTGGCAACCGCTTTATAGTCTTCACGAATTGCCGCCCCCATTAAGTCGTCGACTTTATCCCTGCACGTAGTAGAGAATTTATCCACCTCTTGTAGGACGGCCTCTTCACTCCCCCATAAATCGATGGCCTTCTTCAAATCCAACACGTTTTTATCAACTTTAAGCGCAGATGCTGGAGCATTTACTTCTAATGTGTCTGGTACCGAGTCGACCTGAAGCGTATCTATGTTAAGCACGCGAGCAATCTCGTCCATCAATTGAGGGAAATCGACGGGCTTGTTGGCGAACCCTTCCATTCCCGCCTGCTGCGCGGCATGTTTGTCCTGTACTAACACGCTAGCAGTCAGCGCAATAATGGGCGTAGGTGGTAAGCTATTCTCTTTTTCAAACTCTCGACGCTGTTTGGCTGCCTCTAGGCCATCTAACTTAGGCATCTGTAAATCCATCAGTACCACGTCAAACGACTTAGCGCGCATTTTATCTAATGCAATCTGTCCATCTGTTGCCGTTTCTACACTGTGGCCAGCGCGTTTTAGCAGCAACGAAAGCAGCTCAAGGTTTTGCTGCACATCGTCAACAACCAGTACGGTTAATGAGGTTTCAATACGTTCAGCTTTCGAGGAGAGCTCACTAGAAACATAATCATCAATTTCTACAACTTCTAGCGGAAGTCTGAAAGTAAAGGTCGTTCCTTTACCTTTTTCGCTAGTTGCACAAATATTACCGCCCATCAATTCAACTAACTGCTTGGAAATAGTTGTTCCCAGCCCCGTGCCGCCGTACTTTCGACTCATCGATGCATCTGCTTGAGAGAACGGGTCGAATACCCTTTCTACTTGCTCTTGCGTCATACCAATGCCGGTATCTGTCACGTCAAAATACACAAACTTTTCATCACTTTTGACATTGATAGTCACTTCACCCTCGTGAGTAAATTTAACGGCGTTGCCTATCAGATTGTTAAGTACCTGTCGCATTCGCTCCGGTACACCTCTATATCCGTTAGCTACCGAATCATCGACATTAAGTACAAGTCCAACTTTTTTGCGTTTGGCTTCTAACCAAAATGTTGAAATAACCAAATCCAACTCTTCGCGAATAAGGAAATCGCGATAATCTAAATCAAGCTTACCTTTATCCAACTTCGCGCTATCAAGTATGTCGTTAAGAAGATGCAGCAATGAACGTGCGGAACGGTTTATCGTGGTTAAGTGAGATTTTTGCTCTTCGCGTAAGGCTTCTCCTAACATGAGGTCGCTAAAACCTATTATTGCATTCATAGGCGTACGGATTTCATGACTCATATTAGCAAGAAATGCGGTACGCGCAGCGGCAGCTTGCTCTGCTTTTTCCTTTGCCGCTTTTAATTCATTTTCCATCACTTTCCGATGTGTTATGTCAGATATGAAGCCGTCTACATAGAGCACCATGCCATCATCGTCCTTAACCTGCACTCCATGCTCGATAACCCACTTCACCTCGCCAGATTTCGCGACAATTCTATATTCATATGAGAATTCGCCCAACTCAGGACTAATAGACGAAAGGCGTTCAACATCATCAGGATGGTAAAGATCGGTGAAAGAGCGCTTCGGGTTGGGCAAGGTAAAATCTTCAGGCGGGTATCCGGTTACTTCTATTACAGCATCACTAATAAATACCATGGGCCACCCTGGCATATTTAAACAGCGATAAGCCATACCAGGAATGTTAGAGATAAGGCTTCTAAACTTAGCTTCGCTCTCACGCAGTGCATCTTCCATTTCCTTGCGTTTGCGTAAATCAGAAGCGAAAGAGACAAAAACGGGTTTCCCATCAATTTTTGTGTAGCCGACACCTAGGCGCACTGGTATACGCTCACCATCTTTGCGAAGCACTTCTACTTCTCTTCCTGTGCCAATAATTTGCACAGTTGGCACTACTCGCTGACTGAAGAAGTCATCACCGAATAAATGGCGTTTTTCAGGAGTTATTATCTCAGATGCGTGCATACCGATTATTTCTTGCTGGGTATAGCCATAGATACGCTCAACAGAGGGGTTAGCGGTTTTGATAATGCCTTTATCATCTACCGTCAGAATGGCGTCGACGGCGGTATCGGTAATAGCACTTTGAATTCGCTCACTTTCAATGGCGCGTACCATTACATCGCGATATTTAAACAGAAGGCTAATGCCCAATACCATGGTAATTAATATTAACGTAACGATAGCAATCGAAATTGCTAGAAAAACAGCAATATCTGAAGACTGACCCGATGTTTCCATTCCTGGTGGCAATACGAATCTTGCTGCCGCCATCCCCGTATAGTGCATACCAGAAATAGCCAGTCCCATGACGATACTTGCAAGTAATACATGTTTTCCTAACAGCTTTTTACTTTTCGTAGCAGCTGTAATGCCGAATTTAATCCACAGCGACAGCATGGCTAAACACACAGCTACCACAATAGAAAGGGCAAACATACCAAGGTCGTAACGAAGAAGCGGTGCCATTTCCATAGCGGCCATACCACTGTAGTGCATAGTGCCAATACCAGCACCTACCAGTACACCACCTAATATTATTTCAGCGAGGCTAATACGGGACTTAGTTAAAAGGTGAAGCGCCACCCAAGCAGCGGCAATCCCGGGAACGGCAGAGAGCCCGGTAAGCAGAGGATCATAGTCAACGGGCAGACATAAATCAAAAGCGGTCATCCCCAAGAAATGCATAGACCAAATACCACCGCCTAAAGCAACGCTGCCGGTGGCTAATAAGGTATTTCGTCGAAGTTTGTCTTCGGTGATCGCGGCTTGCCCTGCCACATTAAACGCCATAAATGAGGCAAATACGGCCACCATAAGCGATAGAATAACCAAAGGAAAATGATAAGCACCTTCTATTAAGGTGGCGTGTTCTTCAAAAGTAAAAAAACGGGATATCATAACGCGGCCATACTACCTATTAGTTTAATTTTCAATGGTGGCGTGAGGTTAACTTAGCACACTCATTTACACAGTGTAGTAATTAATTCAAAATTATCGTGTGAATCAAGGAACGCTATTATGTTTTGCCGTATAAAAAGAAAAAACCCAGCAAAAGCT